>NZ_WEKR01000014.1:0-106869 GCF_024105395.1 Paracoccus sp. 08
GGTGCGGGGGGGACATCGTCCCCCCCGCCGTCGCGGGACGCAACCAGCCGCCGCAACCGCTTGGCCTCGGCCCTGATCCTCTCGATGCCCTGCCGGTTCACCTCGAATACCGCACGCGTACCCGGATCGCGGATCGCGCGCAGCCGATGCTCCAGATCGGCCCCCGCCCCGCGCAGCGGATCTCGGTCCGACAGCAGCGCCGCCAGATCGGCGGCAGCGGGGCCCGCCAGCGCCAGCATATGCGCCAGACGCGGATGCAGCGGCAGCCGTGCCAGCMCCCGGCCATGCGCTGTGATCCGCCCCTCCGCATCCAGCGCGCCCAGATCGGCCAGCAGCGCCCGCGCCTCGGTCAGCGCGGCGTCCGGCGGCGGCGTCAGGAACGCCAGATCGGCGGCCCCCGCCCCCCAGACGGCCAGTTCCAGCGCCAGCCCGGTCAGGTCGGCCACGACGATCTCGGGTGGCGCGAAAGCCGGCAGCGCCCCCTCCTCGGCCCGTGCCCACATACGATAGCAGATGCCCGGTGCCACCCGCCCCGCCCGGCCGCGCCGCTGCTCGGCCTCGGCGCGGCTGACCCGCTCGGTCACAAGCCGCGACATGCCGCTGCCCGGATCGAACCGCGCCCGGCGTGCGCGCCCCGCATCCACCACGACCCGCACGCCGGGGATCGTCAGCGAGGTCTCGGCGATGGCCGTCGCCAGAATGATCCGCCGCACGGCTCCCGGCGGGGCCAGCGCCGCGCGCTGCGCCGCGGCCGGCAGCGCGCCATACAGGGGCAGCACCTCGCAGCCCGTCCCCGACAGGGCCGCCGTCACGCGGCGGATCTCTCCCTCTCCGGGGAGAAAGGCCAGGATCGTGCCGCCCGTCTCGCGCGTCTCGTCATGGGCCCTTGCGATCAGACGCGCGGCATCATCCGCCAACCGCCCGCCCGCGGGCAGGGGCCGGTCCAGCCAGCGCGTCTCGACCGGAAAGGCCCGCCCCTCGGACGTCACCACGGGTGCGTCGTCCAGCATTGCCGCCACCGGCCCCGCGTCCAAGGTGGCGGACATCACCAGCACCACCAGATCCTCGCGCAGGGCGCCCCGCGCCTCCCAGACCAGGGCCAGCCCCAGATCGGCGTTCAGGCTGCGCTCGTGGAACTCGTCGAAGATCACGCAGCCCACGCCCTCCAGCGCGGGATCGGTCTGGATCATCCGCGTCAGGATGCCCTCGGTCACCACTTCGATGCGGCTGCCCCGAACCGATTCCCCGCGCATCCGGTATCCGACCCGCCCGCCCACGGCCTCGCCCAGGGACTGCGCCAGGCGCTCGGCCGCGGCGCGCGCGGCCAGGCGGCGCGGCTCCAGCATCAGGATGCGGCCCGCGACCTGATCCATCAGCGCCAGCGGCACCCGCGTCGTCTTGCCCGCGCCGGGCGGGGCCACCAGCACCGCGCGGCCGTGGCTGCGKATCGCCGCGCACAGCGCAGGCAGGGCGTCGTCGATGGGCAGGGCATCCGTCATGCCCGCCTTCTAGCGCCGCCGGGGCACCGGGCACAATCGCGCCGCTACACATCGCGCCTCCGCGGACCTATCTTGCACCCGCGGCGTTGGGTGTCGCGAAACGAACAGGGGCAGACATGGGTATCCGCAGCGACGTGATGGAGGGGCTGGGCCTGTCCGATCCGGTGATCCGCATCGGCGTGACGGGCCTGTCGCGGGCCGGCAAGACGGTGTTCATCACCTCGCTGGTGGCGAACCTTCTGGAACGCGGGCGCATGTCGTCGCTGCGCGCCGCCGCGGACGGGCGGCTCAAGGCGGTGTGGTTGCAGCCCCAGCCCGACGACACCATCCCCCGCTTCGACTTCGAACGCCACCTGGCCGCGCTGACGGGCCCCGATCCGCACTGGCCCGACGGCACGCGTCACGTCAGCCAGCTGCGCCTGTCGCTGCGCCTGCAGGGCGGCGGCATGTTCGGGGGGCTGCGCGGCGCGCGCAACCTGCATGTGGACATCGTCGATTATCCCGGCGAATGGCTGCTGGACCTGCGCCTGATGGAACGCGACTTTGCGCAATGGTCGACCGAGGTGCTGGACCGCATCGCGGGCCGCCCCGGCGCCGACCGGTTCCTGACCGCGCTGCAGGCGCTGCCCCGCGATGACGGCTTCACCGAACCGCAGGCCCAGCAGCTGGCCGACATCTATACCGCGCATCTGAACGCGGCGCGCGACGCGGGTTGGTCGGACTGCACGCCCGGCCGGTTCCTGATCCCCGGAGAGCTGGCGGGATCGCCCGCCCTGACCTTTGCGCCCCTGCCGCCCGACCTGCAGGCCACGCGGCTTGGCCGCGAATTCCGCCGCCGGTTCGATGCCTACAAGTCGCGGGTGATCCGGCCCTTCTTTCGCGACCACTTTGCCCGCATCGACCGCCAGGTGGTGCTGGTCGACATCCTGGGCGCGATCCATCAGGGCCCCCAGGCGGTCGAGGACATGCGCCGCGCCATGGCCGACATCCTGTCGGCCTTCCGCCCCGGCCGCGCAGGCTGGCTGGGCCAGCTTCTGGGCACGCGGCGGGTCGAACGCATCCTGTTCGCCGCGACCAAGGCCGACCACCTGCATCACACCCAGCACAACCGCCTGACCGCGATCCTGTCCGCCATGCTGCGCGAGGCCCGCGACCGCGCCGATTTCCAGGGCGCCCGGACCGAGGCGATGGCCATCGCCGCCCTGCGCGCCACGACCGAGGACATGATCGCCCAGCCCGACGGCGACCTGCCCGCCGTGCGCGGACGCCTGCTGGACGGGCGGCAGGCCGCGTTCTTTCCGGGCGAACTGCCCACCGACCCCGCGGTGCTGCTGCATCCCGCGCGGCAGGGCGCGCAGGCGTGGCTGGATGCCGATTACGCGATCATGAACTTTGCCCCCGCCCCCCTGACCACGCGTCCGGGCGACGGCCCGCCCCACATCCGGCTGGACCGCGCCGCCGAATTCCTGATCGGAGACCGCCTGTGACCGACGCCCCCAAACGCCCGCGCGGTCCGGTCCTGATGCCCCTGGACGACGATACCGGCACCCGGCCGCGGCCGCCCCGCACGGAAACCCGCGCGGACGACGCCCCAAGCCCCGCCGATGCCCCTGTCATCGACATCAGCGACGCCCCGCTGCCCCAGCCGCGCACCATGCAGATGGTGGCCCGGCTGGTCGGGCGCCCACCATCGCGTCTGACGCGGTTGTTCATCAATGCCGGGGCGGCGCTGTTCACCTTCCTTCTGGGCGTGATGGCGCTGGATTTCATTGACGGGCTGATGACCCGCTATCCGCTGCTGGGCTGGATCGCCGTCACGCTGTTCGCGGTCTTCACCATCGCGGCCCTGGGGATGGCGCTGCGGGAATGGCGGGCATGGCGGCGGATGGCCAGGATCGACGCGCTGCAGCGGCAGGCCGGCGCCGCCTTGGCCGCCGAGAGCCTGGATCAGGCCAAGGCGGTTGCCGACGGCCTGGTCGCCCTCTATGCCAAGCGCCCCGAGATGGAGTGGCAGCGTCAGCGCCTGGCCGACCGCCGGGCCGAAACCTTTGACGCCCAGGCCCTGCTGACCCTGGCCGAGACAGAGCTGCTGGCCGGGCTGGACCAGCAGGCGCGCCGCGAGATCGAGGCCGCCGCCCGGACGGTCGCCGCGACGACCGCGCTGGTCCCGCTGGCCCTGGCCGACGTGGCGGCCGCCCTGGCCGCGAACCTGCGCATGATCCGCCGCATGGCCGAGATCTATGGCGGGCGCGCCGGKGCCGTCGGCGGCTGGCGCCTGGCGCGGACGGTGATGACGCATCTGATCGCCACGGGCGCGGTGGCGGCCGGGGACGACCTGATCCACACGATGGCGGGGGGCGGCATCCTGGCCAAGCTGTCGCGCCGTTTCGGCGAAGGTTTGGTGAACGGCGCACTGACCGCCCGCGTGGGCATCGCCGCGATGGAGGTCTGCCGCCCGCTGCCGTTCCTGTCGCAGCCCCGGCCCAAGGTCGGAAACCTGGTCAGCCGCGCGCTGACCGGCCTGTTTTCGAACGACGACGCCCGCTAGTCCAGCGCCAGCTTGTATCCGACATGCGACGGGACGAACCCCAGCCCGTCATAGAACCGGTGCGCATCCGTGCGCGACCGGTCCGTCGTCAGCTGCACCAGCGCGCAACCCCGCGCCCGGCATTCCGCGATGGCCCAGTCCATCATCGCCCGGCCCAGGCCCGCGCCGCGATGGCTGCGGGCGACGCGCACCGCCTCGATCTGGCCACGCAGCGCGCCGCCGCGGGCCAGCCCCGGGATGAAGGTCAGTTGCAGGGTGCCGACCACCCGGTCCCCGTCCTGCGCCACGGCCAGCATCTGCGCCGGATCGGCGTCGATGAGATCGAAGGCCGCACGATACCGCGCGGCATCCGCCAGGTCCTCTCGCCCGGCGCCCAACTGATCGTCGGCCAGCAGGGCAAGGATCGCGGGCAGGTCGGCCGCGGTGGCGCGGCGGAACGCGGTCACGGGGCCTCGGCCGGCAGGTCGGGCGCGTCTTCGGTGGGGGCCATTTCGGTCGATCCCTGGTCGGCCTCGATCAGGCGGTTGTCCTGCCATTCGCCCGACGCGATCTGGCCGGTGGCATAGCGCATGACGCCCTGCCCCTGGCGCTTGCCCGCGGCAAAGGTGCCCTCGTACCGGTCGCCGTTGCCATAGGTCGCGACGCCGGTGCCGTCGATCTCTCCCGCCTTCCAGCCGCCTTCGTAGATGAACCCGTCGGGCGTGGTCAGGCGGCCCTGGCCCTCGCGCAGCCCGTCCACGAAGCTGCCGGTATAGACCGTGCCGTCGGGATAGGTGGCCTGCCCCTCGCCGTGTCGCTGGCCGTCCTTCCAGGCGCCGGAATAGACATAGCCGTCAGGATAGGACATGCGCCCCTGCCCGTCGTTGCGCGCGTTGCGAAAGCCCCCCTCATAGACCATGCCGTTGGCATAGCTGGCCTTGCCCTCGCCCTCGATCACGCCCTCGGACCACTGGCCCTCATAGGTCGAGCCGTCGGCATAGGTGATCTTGCCGGTGCCGTCGGGCCGGTCGGCGCGCATCTGGCCCAGATAGACCGACCCGTCGGGATAGGTGATCTGGCCGCGGCCCTCCATGCGGCCTTCGGACCATTCGCCGACATAGACGTAGCCGTCCGCACCGGTGAACGTGCCCTGGCCGTGGCGGCGGTCATCGGCGAAATCGCCGTCATAGACGTCGCCGTTGGCATAGGTCGCGACACCCTTGCCCTGCCGACGCCCGCCCTGCATCTGGCCCTCGTACCGGTCGCCCGTCGGCTGGACCAGAACCCCCGACCCGGACATCTGACCCGCTGCCCAGACCCCTTCGTAGGTCAGCCCGTCCGACATCACCAGCTTGCCCTGGCCCGCGCGCTGGCCGGCCAGCATCGCGCCCTCGTAGGTGGCGCCGTCGGGATAGGTGATCTTGCCCTGCCCCTCCTTGACGCCGGCGTTCCAGTCGCCCTCGTAGCGATAGCCGTTGGCCTGGGTCAGCACGCCCTGCCCCTGATGCAGGCCGCTGACGAACTGGCCCTCGTAGACGGACCCGTTGGCATAGCGGGCGACGCCCTGCCCGGTGATCTCTCCCTCGGCCCAGGCGCCTTCGTAGGTGCCGCCGTCGGCATAGGTGATCTTGCCCTGGCCATGCGGCTTGCCGCCCGCGAACTGGCCCTCATAGACGGACCCGTTGGGAAACGCGGCGCGGCCCTGGCCCATGATCTGGCCCTCGACCCAGTCCCCCTCGTAGCGATAGCCGTTGGGCAGGACATAGCTGCCCTGGCCGTGCTGCAGCCCGTTGCGGAAAGTGCCTTCGTAGACGCCGCCATCGTCGTACTGCTTGGTGATGACCTGGGCGGCCGCAGGGCCTGCCCAGATCGCCAATGCCAAGGCCGTTCCGATTGCCGCTTTCATCGCCTGTCGCCCCTTACGGTGTTTTGCCGCAGGTTTACCCCGGAAGGCACCCATGCGCAAAGGCCGACTTTTCCTTGGCCGGGCGATCCTCTATCCAAGGGGCCACACAACCGGGGTGCCCGTGATGACCGACCGTTTCCGCCTGACCATCGGGCAGCTGAACGCCACCGTGGGCGACCTGGACGGCAATGCCGCCCGCGCGCGCGATGCCTGGGAACAGGCGCGCGATGCAGGCGCCGACATGCTGGCCCTGCCAGAGATGTTCATCACCGGATACCAGACCCAGGACCTGGTGCTGAAGCCCGCCTTCACCGCCCAGGCCGAGGATGCGATCATGGCGCTTGGCACGTCGCTGACGGGCGGCCCCGCCATCGGCATCGGCGGGCCGTGGCGCGACGGCGGCCGTCTTTACAACGCGTGGTGGGTGTTCCGGGACGGGGCGCTGGTGGCGCGCGTGCTGAAGCATCACCTGCCCTACAAGCAGTTGTTCGACGAATTGCGCCTGTTCGACAGCGGCCCGATCAGCGGCCCCTATCCGGTGGGCGCGGCCCGCATCGGCAGCCCGATCTGCGAGGACAGCTGGTACCCGGACGTGGCCGAGACGCTGGCCGAGACCGGGGCCGAGATCCTGGTCGTGCCGAACGGCAGCCCCTATCACCGCGACAAGCTGGACCTGCGCATGGGCCACATGGTCGGCCGCGTGGTCGAAACGGGCCTGCCCCTGGTCTATGTGAACATGGTCGGCGGCCAGGACGACCAGCTTTATGACGGGGCAAGCTTCGTGCTGAACCCCGGCGGCCACAAGGTCTTGCAGCTGCCCGCCTTCCAGGAGGCGGTGGTGCATGTCGACTTTACCCACGGCCCCGATGGCTGGCAGGCCGAACCGGGCCTGATGGCGCCCCAGCCCGACGCGTGGGAGCAGGATTACCACGCGATGATGCTGGGCCTGCGCGACTATCTGCGCAAGTCGGGATTCCGCCGCGTGCTGCTGGGCATGTCGGGGGGCATCGACAGCGCGCTGGTCGCCACCATCGCCTGCGACGCGATCGGGCCGGAAAACGTGCGCTGCGTGATGCTGCCGTCGGAATACACCTCCCAAGCCAGCCTGGAGGATGCGGCCGATTGCGCGACGCGGCTTGGCGCGCGGCTGGACACCGTGCGCATCGACGGGGCGCGCGACGCGGTGGGGGATGCGCTGGCGCATCTGATGGAGGGCACGAGCCCAGACATCACCGAGGAGAACATCCAGTCCCGCCTACGCGGCGTGATGCTGATGGCGCTGTCCAACAAGTTCAACGAAATGCTGCTGACCACAGGCAACAAGTCCGAGGTCGCGGTGGGCTATGCCACCATCTATGGCGACATGGCGGGCGGCTATAACCCGATCAAGGACCTCTACAAGACGCGGGTGTTCGAAACCTGCCGCTGGCGGAATGCCAACCATCGCGACTGGATGATGGGCGCGCCCGGAGAGGTGATCCCCCAGCGGATCATCACCAAGCCGCCCTCGGCCGAACTGCGCCCCGATCAGCGCGACGACGACAGCCTGCCGCCCTATGAGGTACTGGACGCGATCCTGGACGGGCTGGTGGAACAGGACCTGTCGCTGGCCGATCTGGTGGCGCGGGGGTTCGATGCGGACACGGTGCGGCAGGTGGAAAAGCTGCTCTATGTCAGCGAATGGAAGCGATATCAGGCCGCACCGGGGCCGCGCATCTCGACCCGCGCCTTCTGGCTGGACCGCCGCTATCCGCTGGTGAACCGCTGGCGCGACCGGCTGTAGGTTTCAGAACTCCAGCCAGGTGCCCAGCCGGACGGCCTGTTCGGACGGGCCGGACAGGGGATTGACCATGCCCAGTTCCACCTTGACCGGGCCGGGCACGTCGAAGACCAGCGACGACATCAGACGGGCGGAATATTCCTCGTCCTGGGGGTGCTCCAGCCACAGGCTGTTGATGACCATCAGCCCGTCGCGCGGACGCAGGCCCAGGGTCACGTCGGTCTTGATCACCCGTTCGGCGGTCAGGAAGCTGGCGGCAAAGGACGGGCGCATGGGCGCGCGCGGGTCCGGCGCGCTGCCGGTCATCTTGGCCAGCACCTGCGCGGTGATCCAGCCCCGGTCGAAACCGCGGCCCCAGGACAGCGCGCCCTGGACCACCGGCAGGGCAAGGTCGTCCCGCCGGATCACCCCCGCGCCCGATTGCATCGCAAAGCGGTTTGGCCCCTGACCGTCGTCCAGCGCGCGTTGCAGCCACAGGATGGCGCTGGTCTCCGCCTGGTCGGCGCGGCCCAGTTCCATCCCCAGCGTGGTGCGCGGCGTCAGCCCGTATTCGGCATAGGCCGAGGCATAGCTGCTGTCCGCGCGATTGCGTTCCCCCGACAGCGACAGGAAGGTCCGCCCGGCCTCGCGCGGCCAAGGCCCGGCCTGCACCGCGGCGGGCAGCATCAGCGCCAGGAACAGGACAAGTCTGATCATCGGCCGGCCCTTTCGTGCCACGGGTCGCCCCAGATCTGGCACAACCCGCGCGTGCGGGCGAGGGGGAAACGATCCGTCAGGGGATCTCGATCTTGCCCACCAGGGGTACGTCGTCCTGGGGACCGACAGTGTGACGCTCGATCATGCGGTGGACCAGCGGGTCGGTGTCGCCCTTGTGCAGCGCGCGCAGGGCCACCGCGACCTCGGCATCCGACTTGGTGCGGCGCAGGTTGTGGCGGACATATTCGTCCCAGGTCGCGATGTGATAGCTTTCGCTCCACTGGTCGGGATGTTCCAGATCGCGCAGCAGCGACCAGTTGCGCGCCCCGTCCCGCCTGCGGATGTTGCGCCGCCGCTGCATCAGGCGCAGGAATTCGGGCACGTCGGGCTGATCGATGCGGTAATCGACCATCACCATGATCGGCCCCGACCGCCCCCGCAGGTCCAGCATCAGCGCGGGCTCGCGGAAGCGGTTCACCGGGTCCAGATCGACCGCCCCGAATTCGGGCGCCCGCAGCCAGAACCCGATAACGGCCCCCAGCAGCAGCACGCCCCCGGCGGCCGTCAGCGCCGCATCCAGGCCCTGCGTGCCCGCCACCATGCCCCAGATCCAGGCGCCCGCCGCCATGCCGCCGAAGGTCGCCATCTGGTACAGCGCCAACGCGCGGGCCACGACCCAGCGCGGCGTGGACAGCTGCACCGTCACGTTGAACAGCGACAGCGCCAGCACCCAGGACGCCCCCGCAGGCAGCATCGCCGCCGCGTGCAGCCAGACCGACTGCGTCTGGCCCAGGACCAAGGCCGAGAGCGCAAAGCCCGCAAAGGCCATGCGCACGACGTTCTCGTTGTTCAGCCGGGCGCGGATGCGGGGGTTCAGCAGCGCCCCGCCGATCGCGCCGACGCCATAGCATCCCAGCAGGCCGCCAAACAGCAGCGACCCCCCCTCAGGGTGGCTCTTGGCGACCAGCGGCAGCAGCGCCAGCACGGCGATGGCGGCAAAGCCGAAGAGCGCGCCGCGCGACATCACCCGCAGCAGGTTCGGCGACAGCGCGACATAGCGCAGGCCAGCCCCCATCGCGGCCATGAACGGCTCTGGCGTGGTGACGCGCGGCGCCAGCTTGGGCTTCCATTGCGACATCGCCCCCAGCAGCGGCAGATAGCTGATGGCGTTGACCGCAAAGGCAGCCGACGCGCCCAGTGTGGCCACGATCAGGCCGCCCGCCGCGGGCCCCACGCTGCGCATCAGGTTGAAGCCCACCGAGTTCAGGCTGACCGCCGCGGGCAGGTCCTTCCGGTCGACCAGATCGCCCATGCTGGCCTGCCAGGGCGGGTTATAAACCGCCTGCCCCGCCCCAAGCAGGAAGGTGAAGCCCAGCAGCAGCCACGGCGTCAGCCCCCCCGTCCAGGCCACCGCGGCCAAGGCCAGCGACACTACCGCCATGAAGATGAGCGCGCCCATCAGCAGCGTCTTGCGGTCAAAGATGTCGGCCAGCGCCCCCGCCCCGATCGCCAGCAGCATGATCGGCAGCGTGTTCGAGGCCTGCACCAGCGCGATCAGCGTGGCGCTGTCGGTCAGCTGGGTCATCAGCCAGGCCGCGCCCACGGCCTGCACCAGGCCGCCGAAATTCGACACCAGCGTCGCGCTCCACAGCAGGCGAAAGTCGCGATAGCCCAGCGGCGCCAGCGCGCCGGTCCGGGCGGGGACGGTGGTGGGGTCTGTCGAAGGGGTCACGGATCGGCCTTTCCTGCGGCGGGCATCGCGGTCAGCCTAGGCGGGCACCCGCGAACCCGCAACGTCGAGGCCCGCCCGATCGCCGCAAAGTTTTCGCCTGCACATGAAACCCGAAGACACGCCAAGTTGTTCATTAGGCGCATAAAGGTGATCCACCTGACGCCGTAGCGCCACAGAGATCGGGCGCAGACGCGGCACGGACCCCGTGGAGGGTGGCTCGGGGTTGACGCGGATCGGCGGGCGGCCTCATGGAAGAACATGCGAATCGCGCCCGCCCTGCGGCGCAACAGAACAGATGCTGCCTCGGAACCGCCTCTGCCGGCGCGACCGACGATGAACAAGGAACAAGCAACGATGCGCCTCGCTTCCCTTTTCGCGGCGCTGGCCCTGGGGCTGGCGGCCTGCGGTCCCTCGCAAGAGACCACGACCCCCACCGCCCAGCAGCCGGTCGAGATCCCCGAGATCTACAAGGCCCGCACCGACCGCGGCCCGGATGGAGAGCCGATTCCCATCGCGGCCGTCCGCGCTGCCTATCTGAACGACCGCAACACCCGCCAGCTGGTGCCCTATAACGGCACCGAGGCCCCCGGCACCATTGTCGTCGACCCCTATGCGCGCGTCCTCTATCACGTGCAGCCCGGCGGCCAGGCGATGCGGTACGGCGTGGCGGKGGGGCGCGCGGGCCTGACCTTCGAAGGTCGCGCCACGATCGCGCGCAAGGCGGCCTGGCCCAGCTGGCGCCCGACCGACAACATGCTGCGGACCGAACCCCAGCTTTACGGCCAGTTCGCGGGCGGCCTGCCCGGCGGCATGCAGAACCCCCTGGGGTCGCGCGCGCTGTATCTGTACCAGGGCAGCGTCGACACCTATTACCGCATCCACGGCACGCTGGACCCCTCGTCCATCGGCAAGGCCACGTCGGCGGGCTGCATCCGGATGTTCAACCAGGACGTCATCGACCTGTTCGAACAGATTCCCACAGGAACCGAGGTGATCGTCCGTTCGCAGGCCGAAAGCGTCGCGATGGAAGGCCCGATGCAGGAAACGCCCGAAGGCTATGTCGTGCCCGCCGCCGCGGTGCAGCCGACGGCCGACCCGGCCGCGACCGCGCAAGTCGCAGCCGCGCCGACGCAGACCGCGGTGGTCGCATCCGCGCCGGTCGAATCTGCCGTGCCGACGGGGTTCACCGATCCCTATGCCGCAATGACGGCGGTTCCGGCCGCGACCTCGGTCCAGCCGTCGCTGGTCAGCGATCCGTTCGCCACGGATGCGGGCTTCGTCTCGCCAGTCGAAAGCGCCGTGCCCTCGCGGTAACGGGGCGGCCACGCCTGCGAAAAGATCAGGGGGCTCCGGTTGCGACCGGGGCCCTTTCCAATTGCAAATGCGCCGATTCCTGCGCACAGTCCTGCCGAACACATCATCCGTCCGCCAAGGGTCCCGCGAATGCCGAATTATGCCAAGCGCGAACAGGAACTGCTCAACCCCGATCAACTGACGCTGGCCGAACAGAGCCGCCATCCCGCGCTTGGGGCGCTGGACGATGCGGCGTTGCTGACGCTGATCGATGCGCTGCGCGCCGCGCGGGCCGAGGCGACGACCGCCGAGGGCGACCCGGCCCCGGCCGAGATGCTGCGCGCGGCCCTGCGCCGGGCCGACATGGAACGCCGCAAGCGCCGCCTTGCCGCGCCCGGCACCCCCTCCGCCGTGCCGGCGGCGGCCAAGGCGGCGGCCAAACCTGCCGGTGCCAAGCCCGCGACCGCCAAGCGCAAGCAGGCGACCGTGCCGCGCACCCCCGCCGACCGCAAGTCCGCCGAGACGCGCAAGACGGACCTGCGGACGGAACCGCACCGCATTCCCAAGCGCGGCGCAAAGGCCGCGCCCGCCCCGGCCGACGCTGTGGCAGAGGCCGCGACTGCAAGCGACGACAAGGCGCAGAAATCCGCCAAGCAGGCGGCCCGCAAGGCCCAGAAGGATGCCGCCAAGGCCGCCGAGAAGGAGGCCGCCAAGACCGCGCGCAAGGCGGAGCGCCAGGCCGCCAAGCAGGCCCAGAAGGCCGAGGCCAAAGCCGCCAAGGCCGCCGAGAAGGAGGCCGCCAAGACCGCGCGCCGCGCCGCCCGCAAGGCCGAACGTCAGGCCGAGACCCCCGAGGCCAAGGCCGCGCGCAAAAGCGCCAAGCCCGCCAAGGACAAGCCCGCAAAGGCCAAGTCGGCCGAGGCCAAGCCTGCCAAGAAATCCAAGTCGAAGAAGTCCAAGTGATCGTCCGCCCGCGCACCGGGCGCGGGCGGATGAACGGCCCGTCGCGATGATGACCCTTTCCAGACATCTTGGTGCCGCCGTCGTGGCGCTGTTCTGCGTGGCCGCGCCCCTGTCCGCGCGCCCCGCCATCGACGCCGCCCACGGCCTGCCCCCGCCCCGCACATCCGAAGACCTGCGCTGCAGCGATGACGGGCGCGACTGCATCGCGCGCGACAGCTATGCCGCGGATGTCTGCAAGCTGATCGAGCGCAATGCTGCCGATCACGGGCTGGACCCGGCCTTCCTGGCGCGCCTGCTGTGGAAGGAGAGCCGGTTCGAACCCTCTGCCGTCAGCCCGGCGGGTGCGCTTGGCATCGCGCAGTTCATGCCGGGCACGGCCGATCTGTATTGGCTGGACGATCCGTTCAACCCGGCCCAGGCCATTTCCAAGGCCGCGTGGTATCTGGGCCAGCTGCGCGACCGGTTCGGCAATATCGGTCTGGCCGCCGTCGCCTATAACGGTGGAGAGAACCGCGCTGCGCGGTTCATCGCGCAGGCCACGACCCTGCCCTATGAGACGGTCGACTATGTCGAATCGATCACCGGGTTCAGCGCGCATCGCTGGCGCGACAACCCCCCGCCCCAGCAGGAGGTCAAGCTGGCCCTGGCCGACGACCAGGCCTTTCGCCCGGCCTGCGAACGGATGGCCGGCGACCGGTCGCTGCGCGAGTTCAACACCCAGCCCCCGGCGATGCCTTGGGGCGTGGTCGTGGCCAGCCATCCCAGCCAGGCGGGCGCGGCCCAGCAGGTCGCGCGGCTGAACCGCACCCTGCGGCCGATCCTGACCGACGGGGCGCGGGTGGGCTATGTCCGCAAGCGGCTGAACAGCATGCCGCGCGCCGTCTTCACCGCGCAGGTCGGCTATTCGTCGCGCGACGAGGCCACGCGGTTCTGCAACCGGTTCAAGTCGCTTGGCGGGCGCTGCATCGTCCTGAAGAACTGATCACAGAAAGCTTTGCGGGTCGATGTCCACGGACAGGCGCATGTTCGTGGGCAGCTTGACCCCCGCCAGCCAATCGGCGATCGCCGCCTGCAGCGGCGCCTGACGCGGCGCGCGGATCAGCATGCGCATGCGGTGGCGTCCCCGCACCCGCGCGATGGGCGCAGGCGCCGGGCCCCACAGTTCGGCCCCGACCTCGACCAGGGGGGTGGCCAGACCGGCCAGATGGCGCGCGAAATCGGCAACCGTGCCCAGGTCCGGATGGGACAGGATGATCCCCGCCAGCCTGCCGAAGGGCGGCATGCCCGCCGCCTGGCGGCCCGCGGCCTCGGCATCCCAGAACGTCTCGTCCTGGCCCGACAGGATGGCGCGGATCACCGCGTGGTCGGGCTGGTGGGTCTGCAGCAGCGCCACACCCGGTGCGGCCCCCGACTGCCGCCCGGCCCGGCCCGCCACCTGGCGCATCAGCTGAAAGCTGCGCTCGGCCGCGCGCAGGTCGGCGCCCTGAAGGCCCAGATCGGCGTCGACCACGCCGACCAGCGTCAGGCGGGGAAAGTTGTGCCCCTTGGCCACGATCTGGGTGCCGATGATGATGTCCGTGTCGCCCTCCGAGATCTGGGCGATGGTCTCCTTGAGCGCGCGGGCGGAGTGGAACAGGTCCGAGGACAGCACGGTGGCCTTGGCCTCGGGGAACCGCACTGCCACCTCCTCGGCGATGCGCTCGACGCCGGGACCGATGGGGGCGAGCTTGCCCTCGACCCCGCAGCTGGGGCAGGCGGTGGGGATGGGCCGCGTCTCCCCGCATTGGTGGCAGACCAGGCGGTTCTGGAAGCGGTGTTCCACCATCCGCGCATCGCATTGATGACAGCCGATCTGCTCGCCGCAGGCGCGGCAGACGGTGACCGGCGCAAACCCGCGCCGGTTCAGGAAGATCAGCGACTGTTCCCCCTTGGCCAGCCGGTCGGTCACCGCCTGCGCCAGCGTCGGAGAGATCCAGCGCCCCTGCTCCATCGCCTCGGCGCGCAGGTCGATGGCGGCCATCCGCGGCAGCTCGGCCTCGCCATAGCGGGACCGCAGGTCGAGGCGCGCGTATTTCCCGGTCGCGGCGTTCACCCAGCTTTCCAGGGAGGGCGTGGCCGAGGCCAGCACCACCTGCGCCCGGTTGATCGAGGCGCGCAGCACCGCCATGTCGCGGGCGCTGTAATAGACGACATCCTCCTGCTTGTAGCTGCCGTCATGCTCCTCATCGACGACGATCAGGCCCAGATCGGCAAAGGGCAGGAACAGCGCCGACCGCGCGCCGACGACCAGCCCGACCTGCCCGCGCCCGGCCATGTGCCACAGCCGGCGGCGTTCGGTGCGGGTGATGCCGCTGTGCCATTCGCCGGGCCGCGCGCCGAAGCGCGCCTCGACCCGGTCCAGGAACTCGGCGGACAGCGCGATCTCGGGCAGAAGGACCAGCGCCTGCCGCCCCTGTGCCAGGCATTCCGCCACGGCCTCCAGATAGACCTCGGTCTTGCCCGAGCCGGTGACCCCGCGCAGCAGCGTGGTGCCGTAACCGCCCGCCCGGATCGCGGCGCGCAGCGTGTCGGAGGCCGCCTGCTGATCGGGGGCCAGGGGCTTGCCCGGCCGCGTGGGGTCCAGCAGGGGATAGGGGGTGTCGCGGGGCGCCTCGATCTCGGCCAGGGCGCCGCTGGCGACCAAGCCCTTGACCACCGACGTGCCCACCCCCGCCAGCTGCGCCAGTTCCGAGGCCGCGAAGCTGGCCCCGCCGTGATCGGCCATGACCTGCAGGACGCGCGCGCGCGCCTCGGTCGCGCGGCCGGGCTGGCCGGTGCCCGGCACGATGATCCGCCGCGCGGCGGGCGGCTGGTCGATGTCGGGCGCGCGGGTGGCCATGCGCAGCATCAGCGGCAGCGGCGTCAGCGTGTATTCCGCCGCCCGCGTCAGGAAATCCAGGAACCGCGCATCGAAGGGCTGTGCGTCCAGCATGCGGGCCACGGCGCGCAGCTTGGCCAGGTCGAAATCGCCCTTGCCCGGCCCCCAGACCAGCCCAAGCACCCGGCGCGGCCCCAGGGGCACCAGCACCAGCTGTCCCTGGCGCACGCCCTCGTCGGGTGCCAGATAGTCCAGCACGCCGACCGTCTCGGCGGTCAGCACCGCGATGCGGGCGCGGGGGGGAAAGAATTCGGGCGGGGTCATGATGGCGCGATAAAGACGGGGCCGCGCGCCGGTTGCAAGCCCCCGCATGGGTTGTGCCCCTTCCCGCCCGCCCCCATCTGCAGTATCACCCAGACAAACGCACCCTGAGGAGACAAACGCACCCTGAGGAGACGCGCCATGAAATTCTTTGTCGACACCGCCGATATCGCCGCGATCAAGGAGCTGAACGACCTGGGCATGGTCGATGGCGTCACCACCAACCCGTCGCTGATCCTGAAGTCGGGCCGCGCCATCGCCGAGGTCACGGCCGAGATCTGCGCCATGGTCGAGGGTCCCGTCAGCGCCGAGGTCGTGGCCGAGAAGGCCGACGACATGATCGCCGAAGGCCGCCACCTGGCCAAGATCGCGCCGAACGTCTGCATCAAGGTGCCGCTGACCTGGGACGGCCTCAAGGCCTGCCGCGTGCTGTCGGACGAGGGCCACAAGCTGAACGTCACACTGTGCTTCAGCCCGGCCCAGGCGATCCTGGCCGCCAAGGCGGGCGCGACCTTCATCAGCCCGTTCATCGGGCGCCTGGACGACATCCACCTGGACGGCATGGACCTGATCGCCGACATCCGCGAGATCTATGACAACTACGGCTACGAGACCGAGATCCTGGCGGCATCGATCCGCACGGTGAACCACATCGTGGACGCGGCCAAGATCGGCGCCGACGTGATCACCGCGCCGCCCTCGGTCATCAAGTCGATGGCGAACCACATCCTGACCGACAAGGGTCTGGCACAGTTCAACGCGGACTGGGCCCAGACCGGCCAGAAGATCCTCTGATCCGCGCCCCCCGGAGAGACCCGCATGACCGACGCGCTGGACCCTGAAACCCGCGACCGGCTGCTGGCCGATCCGGGCGCGATCCTGGCCGACCGGGACCTGATGCGGGCCCTGGTCGCCGCACGCGAGGCCGAGGTCGGCGACAACGTCATCGACATCCGCGGTCGCGCGATGCAGGCGCTGGAGACCCGGCTGGATCGTCTGGAATCCACGCATGAAAGCGTGATCGCCGCCGCCTATGACAACCAGTCCGGCATGGCGGTGATCCACCGTGCCGTCCTGGGCCTCCTGGAGACGGCCGACCTGGCCGACTTCATCGCCGCCCTGCAGACCAACATCGCCCCCTTGCTGCGCATCGAGACGCTGCGCCTGGTGGTCGAGGACGATCCTGCCCTGGACCTGCCGCGCGATGCGGTGGCGGTCCCCCACGGCACCATCGACCGCATCCTGACCGCCGGGCGGCGGGCGCCGCGCGGCGACGACATCGTGCTGCGCGCGGCCCTGGTGGTGACCCGCCCCCTGCATGGCCGCACCATCGCGTCCGAGGCGTTGCTGCCGCTGGACCTGGGTCCGGCGCGGCCGCGCACGGTGCTGCTGATGGGCAGCAGCGATCCGACGCGGTTCATGCCCGCGCATGGCACCGACCTGCTTCGGTTCTTCGGCCAGGTGTTCCGCATGGCCCTGCTGGCCCGGTTGCCCGGATGATGGCCCCGGCCACGGCCGACGCCCTGCACCGCTGGCTGGAAACCGAAGCCGCGGCCCGCGACCGGTCCGACCATACGGTGACCGCATACCGCGCCGATCTGGTCGCGTTCCTGCAGTTCATCGCGGCCCATTGGGGCGAACCCGTCCCCCCCGCGGCCCTGGCCCGCCTGCGCCAGGCCGACATGCGCGCATTCGCGGCGTCCGAACGCGGCCGGGGTCTGGGCGCGCGGTCGCTGGCGCGGCGCATGTCCGGGGTGCGGTCGTTCCTGCGCTGGATCTCGGACCGCGAGGGGCTGGACCTGTCCGCCGCCCTGTCGACCCGCAGCCCGAAATACAGCCGCAGCCTGCCGCGCCCGTTGACCCCCCTGCAGGCCCAGGACACGCTGGACCGCGTGGCCGATCACGCAACCCCCTGGGTGGGCGCGCGCGACCTGGCGGTGCTGACCCTGCTGTGGGGGTCGGGGCTGCGCATCTCCGAGGCGCTGGCGCTGGAGGGTACGGACTGGCCCTTTCCGGAAGGGCTGATCATCCGCGGCAAGGGCGGGCGCGAACGGCAGGTGCCGGTCCTGCCGGTGGCCCGCGACGCGATCGCGGCCTATCTGCGCCTGTGCCCCTGGGGGCACCGCACCGACGCGCCGCTGTTTCGCGGCATCCGCGGCGGCCGCCTGACCGCCAGCGCGGTCGAGGGCGCGATGCGCCAGGCCCGCGCGGCCATCGGCCTGCCGGCCAGCGCGACGCCCCATGCCCTGCGCCACAGCTTTGCCACGCATCTTCTGTCCGCGGGCGGCGATCTGCGCACGATCCAGGAACTTTTGGGCCATGCCAGCCTGTCGACCACCCAGGTCTATACCGGGGTGGACGACGCGCGGCTGATGGCCGTCTATCGCGCCGCGCACCCGCGCGGTTGAACCCCGGCGCGCCTGCAGGCGTTTGCCCCATCATCCATCAACGAGGCCCCGATGACCGATCACGCCATCTTTCACCGCCCCCTGGGGGCCACCCCGCCCGCCGGCTATGACCAGGCGATCTTCGGCATGGGCTGCTATTGGGGGGTGGAGCGGTTGTTCTGGAAACAGAACGGCGTCTGGCTGACCGAGGTCGGCTTTGCCGGTGGCGACGTCCAGAACCCCACCTATGACCAGGTCAAGCGCGGCGACACCGGCCATGCCGAGGTCGTGCGCGTGATCTATGACAGCTCGCTGATCAGTTATGATCACCTGCTGCAGCTGTTCTGGGAAAACCACGACCCCACGCAGGGCGACCGCCAGGGCAACGACGTGGGCAACCAGTATCGCAGCCTGATCATGACCTTCACCGACCTGCAGGAATCGGCAGCCGAGGCGTCCAAGATCGACTACGACAACCGTCTGGCCGTGCAAGGCATGGACAAGATCACCACGCAGATCGTCCCCGCCGGCCCCTTCTGGCCCGCGCACGAAGCGCATCAGCAATATCTGGAAAAGAACCCCGACGGTTATTGCGGCCTGAAGGGCACCGGCGTACAGGCCAGCATTCCCAACCCGGATCCGATCTGATGGCCACCTATACCGCGCTGACCCACCTGCCCGGCCGCGAAGCCGCCGAAGACCTAGCGCTTGCCTGCGAGGACCTGACCCCCGAGCCCGTCGGCACTGGCGTCTTCGAGATCGAGGACGGCAGCGAACGGTGGGAGGTGGGCGCCTACTTCACCGAAGCCCCCGACGAGATCGCGCTGGCGATCCTGGCCGCCGCCTATGGCGCGCAGCCCTTTGCGGTGTCCGAACTGCCCGATGTCGATTGGGTCGCCCATGTCAAACGCGAACTGACCCCCGTCCGCGCGGGCCGGTTCTTCGTGCATGGCAGCCACGATGTCGACCAGATCCCCGAAGGTGTCGAGGCGCTGTGGATCGAGGCCGCGATGGCCTTCGGCACCGGGCACCACAACACCACCAAGGGCTGCCTCGAAGCGCTGGACCGCCTGGCCACCGACGGGTTCAAGGCGACGCGCATCGCCGATATCGGCTGCGGCACGGCGGTCTTGGCGATGGCCGCGGCACGGCTGTGGCACGTCACGGTCCTGGCCAGCGACATCGACCCGGTTGCCGTCGACACCGCCGCCGCCAACGTGATCGCCAACGGCCTAGACGGTCGTGTGGAATGCGTCGAGGCGGCGGGGTTCGACCACCCGATGCTGGAACGTGCGGCGCCCTATGACCTGGTGCTGGCCAACATCCTCAAGCAGCCGCTCATCGATCTGGCGCCCGACATGGCGCGCCATGTCGCCAAGGACGGCCGCATCGTGATGTCGGGCATTTTGACCACCCAGGCGGATGAGGTCACCGCCGCGTATCAGGTCGTGGGCTTTGCCCCCGACCGGCGCGACGACATGGGCGACTGGACCACGCTGGTGATGATCCGGGGCTGACCCCACGCCACCATCCGGACATGAAAAAACCCCCGCGAGCATTCCGCTTTCGGGGGTTCGTTCGTCAATTGTGGCAGCAAGCCTTAGAAGCCGCGCGCAACCCGCTCGATGTCGCCGCGGCACAGACCGATATCGTCCAGCTCGCGGTCCGACAGGCGGCCCAGTTCGCGACGCGTCATGCGGGTTTCCCGCCAGGACGCGATCAGCGACGTGATTTGCGCCACGACGTTGCCCACGCCTCCGACAGCCACGCTGCGGTTCGTTTCGATCGTCGACATCAGTTCACCTGTTTTCACTTTGCCCGGTCAGCGGGCACATTTCGGATAGACAGGAGATAGTTTCGGCAGCCCACGAACGGTAGCCGCAAAACCGGCAACCCCGCTATGCGCTTTTCGCAACAGGTGGGCGTGTTTCTGTCGCAAAAAGGTCACGAAGGGACGCAAATCGAACCCTTTCGTCTGCCTGTTGGTTAACGCCAGTCGCCCAGGGCCGATTGCCACAGCGCCAGCGCGGCCACCGCCGCCGTGTCGGCGCGCAGGATTCGCGGCCCCAGGCTGACCGGCGTGACGAAGGGCAGGCGCGCCAGCCGCGCGCGTTCGGTGGCGGAAAACCCGCCCTCGGGGCCGATCAGGATGGCCCAAGGGCCCTGCGGCAGCCCGGCCAGCGTCGCGGCCGGCCCGGCGCGGGATTCGTCCGCCCACAGGATGCGCCGCGCCGGGTCCCACCCGTCCAGCACGCGCGACAGCGGGGCCAGGTCGGCCACCGGGGGCACGAAGGTGCCGCCGCATTGTTCCGCGGCCTCGATCGCGTGCGCCTGCAGGCGGTCTTGGCGGATGCGGTCGGAATTGGTGTGGTCGGTCTGCACGGGCATGATGCGCGCCGCGCCCATTTCGGCCGCCTTCTCGACGATGAAGTCGGTGCGGGCCTTCTTGATGGGCGCGAAGATCAGCCACAGGTCCGGCGGGTCCTGCTGGATCGAGGTCTGCGCGACCAACGACAGGCTGCCGCCGCGCTTGCCGGCATCCAGCAGGGTCGCCTGCCATTCGCCGTCGCGCCCGTTGAAGACCGACACCGCGTCGCCCTGCCGCAGGCGCATGACGCCCGACAGGTAATGCGCCTGCGCGCCGTCCACGGGAACGGGTTGTCCTGCAACCAACGGGTGATCTATGAACAGTCTGATCTTAGCCATGATGGGCGCGACGCTATGCAAAGCCGGACAGAAAGGCCAGACGCCGTCTTTGACGCGCCCCCGGACAACTGGGTGGACCGCTTTGCGCCGGTGCGCACGCGGCCCTGGCTGCGGCTCAGCCGGGCGGACCGGCCCATCGGGACATGGCTGCTGCTGCTGCCCTGCTGGTGGGGGATCGGGCTTGCGATGATGGCGGACGGGCCGCGGCTTTTCGATCTGTGGATCGCGCTGGCCTGCGCCATCGGCGCCTTCGTCATGCGCGGCGCGGGCTGCACCTGGAACGACATCACCGACCGCGACATCGATGCGCAGGTGGCGCGGACCCGGTCGCGGCCCCTGCCCTCGGGGCAGGTCAGCCTGCGCGGCGCCTATCTGTGGCTGGGGGCGCAGGGGTTGGTCGGATTGGTGATCCTGCTGACGCTGGGCCGGGCGGCGGTGTGGATGGGGGTCGCGTCGCTGGCGCTGGTAGCGATCTATCCCTTTGCCAAGCGTTTCACCTGGTGGCCGCAGCTGTTCCTGGGCTTTGCCTTCAACTGGGGCGTCATGCTGGCCTATGCCGCGCATATGGGCCGGGTCGATCCGGCGCCGGTGGTGGCCTGGCTGGGCGCGATCGCCTGGACGATCTTCTATGACACCATCTATGCCCATCAGGATGCCGATGACGACGCGCTGATCGGGGTAAAATCCACCGCCCGGCTGTTCGGCGACCGCAGCCCCGCGATTCTGGCGGGTTTCGCGCTGGTGACGGTGGTGGTTCTGGCCGTGGCCGTCGCGCTGACGGGTCGCAATCTATTGATGGGCTGGGCCGGAGTGCTGGCCTTGGGGCTGCACCTGACGTGGCAGCTGCGGAATTTCCAGCCGGATCAGGGAGCTGTCTGCCTGCGCCTGTTCCGGTCGAACCGCGATGCTGGGCTGATTCTTGCGCTGTTTCTTGCCATCGCGGGGCTGGCATGATTGCGCCACCGCCCCCCCGTCGCTAGACGTTGCACGCTTGCAACAGCACAAGGTTTTTCCGATGGCCCGACGCCGCCGCCTTTCGACATCCCTGGCCACCATCATCGTGTTGGCCGGCGCGGGCGGATTGTCCTGGATGGGGGCCGAGGCCGCAGCGACCTTCGTCGAGGATCGCGCCGCGCGCGATGTGACGCAGGCCCTGCAGGCCGCGGGCCATGACTGGGCGCAGGTGGCGACCGACGGGCTGCGCGTCCGCCTGACCGGCACCGCCCCGTCAGAGGTCGAGCGGTTCCGTGCGGTGACCCAGGCCGGCACCGCCGTCGACGCCACGCGCATCCTGGACGAGATGACCGTCGCCTCGGTCGAGGCGATGACGCCCCCCGATTTCAAGGTCGAGCTGCTGAAGGGCGAACAGGGCCTGTCGCTGATCGGGCTGGTTCCCGCCGCCACCGACCGCGACGCGATCCTGCGCGGACTGCGCCCGGCGGGCCAGCAGGTGACCGACCTGCTGGAGGCCGCAGACCACCCCGTCCCCGACGGCTGGACCGAGGCGCTGCGCTTCGGGCTGCAGGCCGCCCAGATGACCTCGCAGGCGAAGATCTCGATCGCGCCGGGACAGGTGCAGGTGGCGGCGTTGGCCGCCGACCGCGAGGATCAGGGCCGGCTGGAACAGGCGCTGCGCCGGGCCGCACCGCCGCAGGTCGCGCTGGACCTGCAGATCACCGCGCCGCGTCCGGTGATCGCGCCCTTCACGCTGCGGTTCGTGATGGATGATGACGGCGGCCGCTTCGACGCCTGCGCGGCCAGCGACGATGCGGGCCGCGACCGGATCGTGCAGGCGGCCCGCGATGCCGGCATGCAGCGGGTGCCGACCTGCACCCTGGGCCTGGGTGCCCCGTCCGACGACTGGGCCGAGGCCGCCGCCGCCGCCATCGCCGCCGTGGGGCAGCTGGGCCAGGGCCAGGTGACGCTGTCGGATGCGGACGTGGCGCTGGTGGTGCCTGCATCGGTGACGCGCCAGCGGTTCGACCAGGTCGCCGGCCGCCTGGAACAGGCGTTGCCCCCGACCTATCGGCTGCAGGCCCAGCACGAACAGGCGGCCGCCCAGGCCGCGCCCATCGAATTCCAGGCCACGTTGCCGCCCTCGGGCAGCCTGTCGATGCGCGGACGCATCGCGGATGCGCAGATGCAGCAGGCCGTGGACAGCTTTGCCCGGTCACGCTTTGACGTGGCGCAAAGCGGCCTGCGGACCGATCCGTCGGTTCCCGGCGGCTGGACCGTCCGCGTGATCGCGGGACTGGAGGCAATGGGCGCGCTGCACGCGGGCCAGGTTCGCGTGACCCCCGACATGATCGAGCTGACGGGCGTATCGGGCGATCCACGCGCCAGCGACCGGGCCGCGGCGCTGCTGTCGGAACGGCTTGGCCCGGGCGCGCGCTATCGCCTGGCGATCAGCTATGACCGCCGCATGGACGAGGCCCTGGGCCTGCCCGACGGAGAGGAATGCGTCGCGCGCCTGAACATCATCATGTCCGAGAGCGAGATCGGCTTTGAACCCAGCCGCTCGTCGATCGCCGGCGATCCGGGGCCGACGATGGAGCGGTTCGTCCGCGCCATGGCCGATTGCAGCGATTTTCAGATCGAGGCCGGCGGCCATACCGACTCTCAGGGTTCGGAGGCGTTCAACGCCGAACTGTCGCGGTCGCGTGCGCAGGCGATCGTCTCGGCGATGGCCGATGCCGGGATCAGCGTGGCGAACATGTCGGCCCGCGGCTATGGCGAAAGCCGCCCCGTCGCCACCAACCAGACCGAGGAAGGCCGCGAGATCAACCGCCGGATCGAGTTCCGCCTGCTGTCGCCGCACCCCCTGGATGCCGACACCATCCCCGCCCCGGTCACCATCGCCGGCGTCACCGGCGCCGAGGTCGACCCCGACCCCGCCGAGGATCTGACCCAAGGCCCGCGCCTGCCGCCGATGCAGGGGCCGCAGCTGCCCGACCGGGCGGCGCAGATGCAGGGCCCGCAGCTGCCCCACAGCCGTGCCGCGTCCGGGATGGTGCCGATGACCGTGGGCGTCGCGGAACAGTTCCAGACGCTGGACGAACGCGAGGAAAACCTTAGGGTGCCCGTGCTGACGCCCGATGACGACACCCCCCGCCCCGGCCCGCGTCCCGACAGCGTCGCAGAGCAGGCAGGCGCGCAAGACGAAGCGACAGACGAATGAACAGATCCGAATTCATAGCCGTGACCGCCCTGATTCTGTTCGGGGCCTTCGTGCTGGGCTGGATCGCCAGCTGGCTGGTCCATCGCGTCGCCCGCCCTGCCCGTGCCGACATGTCCGAGCTGGACCGCATGGCCCAGCAGCTGCACGAGGTCGAGGAGGAGCGCGACGAGGCCGTGGCCGCCCTGGCCGAACGCGAGGCGGCGCTGACCATCCGCCTGGCGGGCACGCAGGCCGAATTGCGCGATGCGATGGACGGCCTGCGCGACAGCCGCAACGAGGTCGAGGACCTGCGCGACTACATCGAGCAGGCACTGGCGCGTCGCTGACGCGCCAGTCCGCCCGGATCAGATGCCGGCGTCGATGATGGCGCGGGCCAGGACCGGCACCGTGTCGCGGTTCAGACCCGCGATGTTCAGGCGCGAATCGCCCACCATGTAGATGGCCGCATCGGTCTTCAGGCGCTGCACCTGTTCGGGCGTCGCGCCAAGGCGCGAGAACATGCCGCGATGGTGGCGGATGAAGTCGAACCGGTCGCTGCCCGACAGATCGCGCAGTTCGGCCGCCAGCTGGTCGCGCAGGCCCAGCATGGTGTTGCGGACCTCCTCCAGTTCCGCCGCCCAATCGGCGCGCAGCGCGTCGTCCATCAGGATGGTGCTGACGATGCGCGCGCCATGATCCGGCGGGAACGAGAAGTTCTGGCGGTTCAGGAAGGCCATTGACCCCTGCGCCAGGTCGCGGCCCTTGGTGGTGTCGGCCAGCGCGATCAGGATGCCGGTGCGTTCCCGGTAGATGCCGAAGTTCTTGGAACACGACGCCGCGATCAGCACCTCGGGCAGGCTGCGGGCGACAAGGCGCGTGGCCTCGGCATCCGCGTCCAGCCCGTCACCAAAGCCCTGATAGGCCAGGTCGATCAGCGGGATCGCACCCGATTTCTGCAGGATCGCCACGACCTCGGACCATTGCTCCAGGGTCAGGTTCGCGCCGGTCGGGTTGTGGCAGCAGCCGTGCAGCAGGACGACGTCGCCCTTGCCCGCCTGCGCGATGTCGGCCTTCATGCCCTCGAAATCGACGCCGCGGGTTTCCGCGTCGAAGTACCGGTATTCGGTATAGGGCAGGCCCATGAACGCCATGATCGACAGGTGGTTCGGCCAGGTCGGGTTCGACACGAAGACCCGCACGCTCGGATTGGCCAGCCGCGCCAGTTCCAGCGCCTGACGGATGGCCCCCGTGCCGCCCACGGAGGCGACCGAGGCCAGACGGTCGGCGGGCAGATCGCCCAGCACCATCGTGGCCAGCGCGTTGCGATAGTCGGCCTCGCCCGCCAGCCCGGTATAGGCCTTGGTGGTCTGCGTCTCCCAGATGCGCTGTTCGGCGGCCTTGACGGCGCGCATGACCGGGGTGACGCCCCGCGGGTCCTTGTAGACGCCCACGCCCAAGTCGATCTTGCCCTGTCGGGTGTCGGCCTTGAACTCCTCGATCAGCATCAGGATCTTGTCGGGGCTTTGGGCTTTCAGGTCGGTCAGCATCAGGCGTCTCCGGTTGCGATGTTCAGGTCGGCGAAGCTGCCCCATTCGGTCCAGCTGCCGTCGTAAAGCGAATGGTCGCGATGGCCCGCCCGCTCCAGCGCGAAGGACAGCACCGCCGCCGTCACGCCGCTGCCGCAAGTGGTGATGACCGGCTTGGACAGGTCGATGCCCGCCTCGGCAAAGGCCGCGCGGATCGCGTCGGGCACGATCATCGTGCCGTCGGCGTTGAACAGGCGACCGAAGGGCAGGTTGCGCGAGCCCGGGATATGGCCCGCGCGCAGGCCCGCGCGGGGTTCGGGCTGATCGCCGCGAAAGCGTTCGGGGCTGCGCGCATCGACGATCTGCGGATCGCCCAGCTTGCTGGCCGCGGCCACCTGGGTCACGTCGCGCACCAGGCCCGCCTGGCGCTGGACCGTGATGTGGCGGTCGCGCATGACGGGGGGCATGTCCTCCAGCGGGCGGCCCTCGGCGCGCCATTGCGGCAGGCCGCCGTCCAGCACGGCCACATCGGTCTTGCCCATCAGGCGGAACGTCCACCAGACGCGAAAGGCGCTGCGCACGTCGGAATTGTCATAGATGACCACCTGATGCCCGTCGCCCACGCCCATCGCGCGCAGGCGGCTGATGAACATCTCGGGCGGGGGGGCCATGTGCGGCAGGGCAGAGCGCTTGTCGCTGATCGCGTCGATGTCGAAGAAGCGCGCGGCAGGGATGTGGCCCGCGTCGTATTCGGCCCGTGCGTCGCGGCCCGTGGCGGGCATGTGCCAGCTGGCGTCGATGATGCGCAGGTCGGGATCGGACAGATGCGCCGCCAGCCAGTCGGTCGAGACCAGTGTCTTCGGATCGTCCATCGCCGTCCCCCTTGGCTTGTGCCGCCCCGATCTACAGGCCGGGGGCCAGGGCTGCAATGGCCTATCCCTGCTTCAGCAGGCGCGCCTTTTGACGATTCCAGTCGCGGGCGGCGCTGGTTTCGCGCTTGTCGTGGTTCTTCTTGCCCTTGGCGACGGCGATCTTCAGCTTCACGATGCCGCGGTGGTTGAAATACATCACCAGCGGAACCAGCGTCATCCCCTCGCGCGCGGTGGCCTGCCACAGGCGGGCCAACTCGCGCGATTTCACCAGCAGCTTGCGGCGGCGCCGCTCCTCGTGGCCGAAGACGCCGGCCCGCGACAGGGCCGCGATATAGCCGTTGATCAGCCACAGCTCTCCGCCCTCGACCGAGGCATAGCTTTCGGCGATGTTCGACTGGCCCACGCGCAGGGACTTGACCTCGGACCCGGTCAGCATGATCCCCACCTCGAGATCGCTCTCGATGGCATAGTCGTACCGGGCCCGCCGGTTCTCGGCGATCACCTTGTAGTTCTTGCTGTCGTCATCCTTGGCCATGGCAGGTCAGATAGGCGCGGCGGGTGCATCTGTAAAGGCATGCGTTGCGCGATAGCCGTGCCCTGCGCTAGGTCTGTCGCGGGGGGGGGACATGCTGGGTCAGATCGCGTTCGGATCGGTGCTGATGGTGACCAGCGTGCTGATGGCCGCCCTGGCCATCTGGGCGCTGGAGACGGCATTCTCCCGCAACGCCCGCTGGCTGGCCCGTGCGCCCCATCGGCCCAAGCTGGCTCTGGTGATCGTCGCGACCAGCCTGGCGGTGCTGGCGATGGTCACGGCGTCGGTCTGGCTGTGGGCGGTGGCGTTCCACCAGATGGGCGTCTTCGCCACCTTCGAGGAGGCGATGTACTTCACCTTGGTCACCTTCACCACGCTTGGCTATGGCGATGTGCTGATGCCCCAGGACTGGCGCATCCTGGGCGGGCTGGCGGCGGCCAACGGGCTGTTGCACTTTGGCCTGATGACGGCATTCATGGTCGAGGCGTTGCGCCATGTCCGCGTGCGCCAGATCGAATTCACGGAAGGGTAGCCGATGCGGCATGGCGGTCAGATCTTGGTGCAGGCGCTGCGCGCCAACGGCGTCACGCGGGTGTTCTCGGTTCCGGGCGAAAGCTTCCTGGCGGCGCTGGACGGGCTAGTCGACAGCGGCATCCGCAACATCGTCTGCCGCCACGAAGGCGGCGCGGCCATGATGGCCGAGGCCACCGGCAAGCTGACCGGCAGGCCCGGCGTGGCCTTCGTCACCCGCGGACCGGGGGCCACGAACGCCAGCGCCGGCGTGCATGTCGCCCGCCAGGACAGCACCCCCATGATCCTGTTCGTGGGCCAGATCGCGCGCGGCGACCAGGACCGCGAGGCCTTCCAGGAAGTCGATTACCGCGCCATGTTCGCCCCCTTGGCGAAATGGGTGGCCCAGATCGACGCCACCGACCGCATCGCCGAATACGTGGCCCGCGCCTTTCACGTGGCGATGTCGGGCCGACCCGGTCCCGTGGTCCTGGCCCTGCCAGAGGACATGCTGTCCGGCCAGGCCGACATTCCCGACCTGGCCCCCGCCCCGGCCCCGCTGTCCCACGTTGCGCCGCAATCGGTGCAGGCCGTGGCCGACGCCCTGGCGACGGCACGGCGTCCGCTGGTCGTCGCCGGCGGCAGCCAGTGGTCGCAGGACGCGGCCGAGGACCTGGCCCGCCTTGCCGCGGCGTGGGATCTGCCTGTGGCCGTGCCCTTCCGCCGCCAGGACCGCATGGACAACCGCCTGCCCCATTACGTGGGCGACCTGGGCGTCGGCATGAACCCCGCGCTGGCCGCGGCGCTGCGCGAGGCGGACGTGATCCTGTCGCTTGGCTCGCGCTTGGGGGACACGCTGACCGAGGGCTACAGCGCGATGGACCCGGTGCGTCCCCATGCCCGCGTGATCATGGTCCATCCCGACCCCGACCAGCTGGGCACGCTGTGGCGGGCCGATCCGGGCCTGGTCGCCGATCCACGCCGCGTGGTGGCCGCGCTGGCCGACCTGCCCGCCCCCACGACGCGCTGGTCCGATTGGCGGGCCCGGCTGCGCGCGTCCTATGACGACTGGCAGACCCCGCGCCCCACGCCCGGCGCGCTG
This sequence comes from Paracoccus sp. 08, assembly GCF_024105395.1. Taxonomy (NCBI): domain Bacteria; kingdom Pseudomonadati; phylum Pseudomonadota; class Alphaproteobacteria; order Rhodobacterales; family Paracoccaceae; genus Paracoccus; species Paracoccus sp. 08. The sequence continues at coordinate 28,367 of NZ_WEKR01000014.1, forward strand.
CGGCTGGAACAGGTGGTGGGCTGGCTGGCGCAGAACCTTCCGGCTAACGCGATCGTCACCAACGGCGCGGGAAACTATGCCAGCTTCCTGCACCGCTATTACCGCTGGCGCTGCCACGGCACGCAGCTGGCGCCCACGTCGGGGTCGATGGGATACGGCCTGCCCGCGGCCATCGCCGCCAGCCTGACCCATCCCGACCGGACCGTCGTCTGCCTGGCGGGGGACGGCTGCCTGCAGATGACCGTGAACGAGTTGTCGACCGCTGCCCAGTACGGCGCAACGCCCATCGTCATCGTGGCCAACAACGGCCGCTATGGCACGATCCGGATGCATCAGGAGCGCCACTATCCGGGACGCGTGTCGGGCACCGACCTGTTCAATCCCGACCTGCCCGACCTGGTCCGCGCCTATGGCGGCCATGGCGAGCTGGTCGAGCGGGACGAGGATTTCGCCCCCGCCTTTGAACGCGCCCGCCTGTCTGGCCGCCTGTCCGTGATCGAATTGCGGCTGGACCCCGAGGCGCTGACCCCCGGCGCGACCCTGACCCAGACGCGCGACGCGGCGCTCAGGGCCCGGGCATGATCCGGGGCCCGCGCAACCGGATCACCGACGTGGCCGGGCTGCGCGTGGGCCATGCCCAAGACGACGCCCTGCGGTCCGGTGTCACCGTGCTGACCGCAGATGCGCCCTTTGCGGCCAGTGTCCACGTGATGGGCGGCGCGCCCGGGACGCGGGAAACCGACCTGCTGGCGCCCGACAAGCTGGTGGGCGGGGTCGATGCGCTGGTGCTGGCCGGCGGGTCGGCCTTCGGCCTTGCAGCCTGCGACGGGGTGATGGCGGCGCTGCACCGGGCGGGGCGCGGCTTTGCCGTGGGCCCCGCGCGGGTGCCGATCGTGCCGGGCGCGATCGTGTTCGACCTGTTGAACGGAGGCAACAAGGGATGGGACGCCAATCCCTATCCCGCGCTTGGCGCCGCGGCTTGGAGCGCGGCGGGGGTGGATTGCGCGATGGGATCGGTGGGCGCGGGCACCGGTGCGCTGACCGGTACGCTGAAGGGCGGGGTCGGGTCTGCATCCGCGGTGCTGCAGGGTGGCGCCACCGTCGGCGCGCTGGTCGTGGTGAACGCGCTTGGGCAGGCGACCGTGGGCGACAGCCGCCATTTCTGGGCAGCCCTGTGGGAGCTGGAGGCCGAGTTCGGCGGCATGGGCCTGCCCGCGCGCTTTTCCGCCGCCCATGAACCCGCCCCGGCCAAGCGCCTTGGCGAGGCCACGACGATCGCCATCGTCGCGACCGATGCCGCGCTGGACAAGGCCGGGCTGCAACGCATGGCGACCGCCGCGCATGACGGCCTGGCCCGCGCCCTGGTGCCCAGCCACACGCCGCTGGACGGCGATCTGGTCTTTGCGGTGTCCACGGGCGCACGGCCCTTGGCGGACCCCGTCGGCGATGCGTTCGTCCTGGGCCATGCGGCGGCCTGCGTGCTGGCGCGTGCCGTGGCGCATGGCGTGCACAGCGCCACGGCGCGGCCGGGTGACCTGCAACCCAGTTGGCAACAGCGGTTCGGATAGAAAAAGGGCGGCGCGACCAGCGCACCGCCCCCGAGAGATCGCCAAGAGGGACAGCTTAGCGATTGCAGGCCGAACGCCGAACCCCGCCCCCGGTTGCGACGCCCGCTTCACGTTTCCGTCATCGTCGGCACCGACCGGCCCCGCGGCGGCTTTGACTTTGCCGCGCCGGGCATGTTCACATGCCGCAACCGAAATGCACCCCGAGGACGCCATGACCAAGCCGACCGATCTGAAAAGCCTTCTTCGCGACCCCTCGCTGTTGGAAACCCGTGCGTTCGTGGGCGGCGAATGGGTCGACGCCGATGACGGCGCCACGTTCGAGGTCACCAACCCCGCCCGCGGCGACGTCATCGCCCATGTGGCCGATCTGGGCCGGGCCGAGACTGCCCGCGCCATCGACGCCGCCGCGGCGGCGATGAAGGACTGGGCCGCGCGCACGGCCAAGGACCGCGCCCAGGTCATGCGCAAGTGGTTCGACCTGATGATGGCCAACCAGGACGACCTGGGCACCATCCTGACCGCCGAACAGGGCAAGCCCCTGGCCGAGGCCAAGGGCGAGATCGCCTATGGCGCCAGCTTCATCGAATGGTTCGGAGAGGAGGCCAAGCGCGTCTATGGCGAGACCATCCCCGGCCACCAGGCCGACAAGCGCATCAGCGTCATCCGCCAGCCCATCGGGGTCGTCGGCTCGATCACGCCCTGGAACTTTCCGAACGCAATGATCGCGCGCAAGGCCGGGCCCGCGCTGGCCGTCGGCTGCGGCTTCGTCGCGCGGCCCGCAGCCGAGACACCCCTGTCGGCGCTGGCCATGGCAGTGCTGGGCGAACGGGCGGGCCTGCCCAAGGGCATCCTGTCGGTCGTCCCGTCGTCGCGCGCCAGCGACATCGGCAAGGAGTTCTGCGAGAACCACCTGGTCCGTAAGCTGACATTCACCGGTTCGACCGAGGTGGGTCGCGTGCTGCTGCGCCAGGCCGCCGACCAGGTGATGAAATGCAGCATGGAGCTGGGCGGCAACGCGCCCTTCATCGTCTTCGACGATGCCGATCTGGATGCCGCGGTCGAGGGCGCCATGGCGTCCAAGTTCCGCAACAACGGCCAGACCTGCGTCTGTGCCAACCGCATCTATGTCCAGGCCGGGGTCTATGACGCCTTTGCCGACAAGCTGAAGGCCGCGGTCGAAAAGCTGCACGTGGGCGACGGGCTGACCGAGGGGACCACCACCGGCCCGCTGATCAATCAGAAGGCCGTCGACAAGGTCGAGGAGCATATCCGCGACATCACCCAGGGCGGAGGCCAGGTCCTGACCGGCGGCAAGCGCAAGGACGGCCTGTTCTTCGAGCCGACCATCGTCACCGGCGTCACCCGCGACATGAAGGTCGCGACCGAGGAGACCTTCGGCCCGCTGGCACCGCTGTTCCGCTTCGACACCGAGGATCAGGCGGTTGCCGCCGCCAACGATACCATCTTCGGCCTGGCAGCCTATTTCTATGCCCGCGACATCGGCCGCGTCACCCGCGTCCAGGAATCGCTGGAATACGGCATCATCGGCGTGAACACCGGCATCATCTCGACCGAGGTGGCACCTTTCGGTGGCGTCAAGCAGTCCGGCCTGGGCCGCGAGGGCAGCCATCACGGATTGGAGGACTATCTGGAGATGAAGTATATCTGCCTCTCGGTCTGACATTTTCGACGCCGTCTTGGAACCGGGGGCCGGAGGCCACGTTGCGCTCACAGAAGGCGCCGACCGTCAGGGTCGGCCGGGACAATCAAGGAGAATGGCATGGGCTGGCTTGCAGCTATCATCGTCGGGGGCATTGCCGGTTGGCTTGCTGAAAAGTTCATGAAGTCCAACATGGGCCTCCTCATGAACATCATCCTGGGCATCGTGGGCGCGGTGCTGTTCAACTTCATCTTCGGCTCGCTACTGGGCCTCTATGCGGCCGGTGCAAGCTTCAGCTTCGCCTATCTGCTGGCAGGCTTCGTGGGTGCATGTATCCTGATCGCCATCGCACGTGCGGTGCGCGGCCGCGCCTGACACTCAGGCGTTTGCAGAAAGGGCCGCGTCGGGGAAACCTGGCGCGGCCTTTTTCATGCGATCGTTGTTGCAGGCGGGCGGGCAGCTGCGCGTCCATCCCAAGACAAAAGGCCGGGCGATTGCCCGGCCTTTTTCATCATCTGCGGTGCCAATCAGCGGCGCGACTTGCCGTGATCGTCCTCGTCGTCATCCTCGTCATCCGTGTCGGGCAGGTTGAAGAACGTGTCCTTGTCCAGCTCTCGCTCGGGCTTGTCCTCGTCGCGCGACAGGCTGAAGTTCTCCAGCCCGGCGATCGCGCTGGGCAGGCGCGGCTCCTCGGACATGGACAGCGAGGTCTCTGTGCTGACCAGCTTGCGACGCTCGTCGTCGGTCATCACGCCGCCTTCGGCGGCCTTCTTCTTGGCGGCCTTCTGGACGGCGGCGTCCAGTTCGGTCTGCCGACACAGGCCCAGGGCGACCGGGTCGATCGGCTGGATGTTCTGGCTGTTCCAGTGCGTCCGCTCGCGGATCGACGCGATCGTGGGCTTGGTCGTGCCGACCAGCTTGGCGATCTGCGCATCGGCCAGTTCCGGGTGGAACTTGACCAGCCACAGGATCGCCGCGGGACGGTCCTGCCGCTTGGACAGCGGCGTATAGCGCGGCCCGCGGCGCTTTTCCTCGCCGTCGGCGGCGGGGTTGTGCTTCAGGCGCATGCGATAGATCGGGCTCGCCTCGGCGCGCTTGATCTCTTCGGGGTCCAGCTGGTTCGAGGCGACGGGGTCATAGCCCTTGACGCCCGCGGCCACGTCGCCATCGGCGATGCCCTGAACCTCAAGCTCGTGCAGACCGCAGAAATCGCCGATCTGCTTGAAGCTGAGCGTCGTGTTGTCGACCAGCCAGACGGCGGTGGCCTTGGCCATCAGCGGCTTGCTCATGTCAGTCTCCTTCGCGTGTCTCTTGGTCCCGAACATGGGGGCGAGGGCCGGAAAAACGGCTTCGGCTTGCGCCATTCCTCGTTTTCGGGGGGAATTGGCAGGTCGTATACCGATTTCGGAGGCCGGGGAAAAGAGGATTCGCACGTTTGCCGGTGCATGCCGGCGCGGGCGTCGCTATTGTCGCAGGATGCGCATCCTGTTCCTGACCCTCGCGGTCCTGCTGACCCCCCTGCCCCTTGCCGCCCGCGACGTCGCGGGGCAGTTCGATTATTACGTGCTGGCGCTGTCCTGGCAGCCGACCTGGTGCAGCACGACGGGCGACGACCGCGACGCCCCCGAATGCCGCGACGGCACGGCACGCGACTTTTCGGTCCACGGACTGTGGCCGCAATACGAACGCGGCTGGCCGCAGGACTGCACGACGCCCGAACGCGATCCGTCGCGCCGCGAAAGCGCCGCGATGGCCGACGTGATGGGGTCCGGCGGGCTGGCGTGGTACCAGTGGAAAAAGCACGGCCGCTGCAGCGGGCTGTCTGCCGCGGGCTATTACGACGCGACCCGGCAGGCGGCAGAGGGCATCGTCATCCCGCCGGTGCTGGATGGTCTGGCCCGCGACGTCGCGGCCCCGCCCGCGGTGATCGAGGAGGCCTTGCTGGAGGCCAACCCCGACCTGGATGCCGACGGCGTAACCATCGCCTGCCGCGACGGCGCCCTGACCGAGGTGCGGATCTGCCTGACCCGCGACCTGGAACCCCGGACCTGTGCGCCCGACGCGCGCCGCGACTGCGACGCGCCCCGCCTGCTGATCGAGGCCGTGCGCTAGCCCGCGACCTTCAGGACGATCTTGCCGATATGGTCGCTGCTTTCCATCCGGCGATGGGCATCGGCCGCGTCGGCCAGCGCGAACTCGCTGTCGATGGTGACGGCGACCGACCCGGCGGCGATCATCGGCCACAGCCGCTTACGGATCTGGTCGGCGATTTCGGCCTTGGCGACGTCGGATTGCGGGCGCAGGGTGGACCCGGTGATCGTCAGGCGGTTCACCATGATCTGGGCAAAGTTCAACTCGACCTTGGGGCCTTCCAGAAAGGCGATCATCACCAGCCGCCCGTCCTGGGCCAGCGTCTTGATGTTGCGGGGGATGTAGCTGCCCCCGACCATGTCCAGGATCAGGTCCGCACCACCCGCCTCGGCCAGCACCTTGGTGAAATCCTGGCTGCGATAATTGATGGCGGTGGCGCCAAGCGCGGTGATGGCCGCGCATTTGTCGTCGCTGCCCGCGGTGGCAAAGACGCGCGCGCCCAGGGCATGGGCGATCTGGATGGCCATCATGCCGATGCCGGAGGTTCCGCCATGGACCAGAAAGCGGTCGCCCCCGGTCAGCCCACCGCGCTGGACGACGTTCGACCAGACGGTGAAGGCGGTTTCGGGCAGGCACGCCCCGTCGCGCAGCGACAGGCCCTTGGGGATGCGCAGCGCGTGATCGGCGTGGCACACCGCGTATTCCGCATATCCGCCGCCGGGCAGCAGGGCGCAGACCTGTTCGCCCTTGCGCCAGCGCGTGACACCCGCGCCAAGGCCCACGATCTCGCCCGAGGCCTCCAGCCCGGGCAGGTCGGACGCGCCCGGCGGCGGGGCATAGCTGCCCGATCGCTGCAGCACGTCGGGACGGTTCACGCCGGCATAGGCGATCTTGATCAGGATCTGGTCATGGCAGGGCACCGGCACGGGCCGGGTCGTGGCGCGCAGCTGATCGGCGGCGCCGGGGCCTGCGATCTCGATGGCGGTCATCTGGTCGGGGAACATGGGGTCGTCCTTATCGGGTCTTGCCGGGCAGCGCCCGGTCGCGGGGAGCACGGATCCAGCCCAGGGCGGCATCGGCCAGCCTGGAGGCGCCGGGCAGGCTGCGCAGGCGCGCCTTGACGGTCTCGACCGACATCACGCCGTCGATGCGGCGGTCGATGAAGGCGCGGGTGTCGGCGCGGCCCTCGGACTCGTCGCCCAGCCAGAACAGCACCGTGGCCGAGATCACGGCCGTCAGCGTCGCGCGTTTCGAATACCAGTTCACGTCCTGCGACCGATCGCCCAGTGCGGTCCAGATCACGTCCGCGGTCTCCCAGACCAGCCGCGCGGCCAGGGCCGCATTCTGCGGCAACGCCAGCGTCGCGGCCCCGGCACGGACCAGTTCTGGGTCCGACAGCTCCAGCCGCTGCCACAGGGCCTGGGCCACGCGGTCGCGGAACCGCCCCTCCAGCGGGGTGGCGGCCAAGGCCTCGCGCAGCGCCCGGTCGGCACGACGGTGATAGGCGGCGGCCAGTCCGGCGCCGCCCTGCGGGAAATGCACCCGGATCAGGGCCGCATCCATGCCGATGTCGCGCGCACCGGCGGCCAGCGCCCGCTCGTTCATCCCCTCGAAGGGGACATGGACCAATGCGGCATCCAGCAGCGCGTCCCGGTCGGTGTTGGTCATGCATACCTCGTCTGGACATTTGCGCCCGCCCCTGTTAGGGGGACGCTTCCTGCAATCTATCAACTCTAACCTAGGAAGGTGGTGACAACCACATGCAGGTCAATGTTCGCGACAACAACGTCGAACAGGCGCTCCGTGCTCTGAAGAAGAAACTTCAGCGCGAAGGTGTCTTCCGCGAAATGAAGCTCAAGCAGCATTTCGAGAAGCCGTCGGTCAAGAAAGCCCGTGAAAAGGCCGAGGCCGTTCGCCGCGCCCGCAAGCTGGCCCGTAAAAAGGCACAGCGCGAAGGCGCGCTGTAAGACGACGCGATCTTGTGTCATTTGAAAACCCCCGCGGCGCCATGCCGCGGGGGTTTTCTTTCGCGCTGCGTCAATCCGGGACGCGATCAGCCGTTGCTGTCCGAACCGCCGTCGGAACCGCTATCCGATCCGCCGTCGGAACCACCGTCCGAACCGCCATCCGAATCACCGCCGTCGGATCCACCGTCAGTGCCGCCATCAGACGTGCCGCCATCAGACGCGCCGCCGTCGGATGCGCCGCCGTCGGCGCCATCGTCCGAACCGCCATCCGCGGCACCGTCATCACCGGCCCCGCCATCCATGCCGTCATCACCGGCACCGTCATCCGTAGGGCCATCATCGGTCGATCCGTCATCGGTCGCGCCGTCGTCCACGGCGCCTGCCGTGCCGACGGGCGCCGCGCCGGAATCATCGCCTGCCGAGGATGTCTCGGGGTCGGCACGCGTCTCTACCCCGTTCACCGAGACCAGCCGCCCGTTGGCGGTGCTGTAGACCAGTTCGGTCGGCACGCCGGCGCGTTGTGCGGTCACCGTCAGGATGGGCCCCTCGCGCTGGATGTAGATGTCGGAATAGCCCTGGTCGGACAGGGTGTCGGCGATGGCCTCATAATTCTCCAGGCTTTCCAGCCGCGGATAATCGCTTTCCGAGACGAAGCCGCCGGACGGCGATTCCTCCAGCGCGTCATCGGGGACGATGACGGTCGATTCGGGGGTCTCGATCACGGTGGTCTGTGCGATCGCGGTCGTGGCCATCAGGCTGGCCGCGGCGATCTGGCCGCCGACCAGCAGGGCCTTGAACGGAGTCTTCAGCATCGTGCGTCTCCTGTTGTCTGTCTGGCGGCATAACGCGCATCCGGGCCCGCAGGGTTCCCTGACCGCCGATCAGACGGGAATCGCGGTGGTCCGGAACACCGTGCGCAGGGCGAAGCTGGAATGCATCTGGGCAACTCCCGGCAGGCGCGACAGGTGCTGACGGTGGATGCGGGCGAAGTCGTCGGTATCCTCGACCACGATCTTCAGCAGATAGTCGGCCGTGCCCGCCATCAGGTGACACTCCAGCACGTCCGGGATGGTGCGCACGCCGCGTTCGAAGGCGTCCAGAACCTCGTCCGCCTGACCCGACAGGGTGATCTCGACGAAGACCGTTGTCTGGCGGCGCAGGGCGCGCGCATCCAGCAGCGCGACATAGCCCGAGATGACGCCGGCCTCCTCCAGCCGCTGAACGCGCCTGTGGCAGGCCGACGGGGAAAGATGCACCCGCAGCGCCAGCTCGGCATTGCTGATTCGTCCCTCGGTCTGAAGCAGGGACAGGATTCGTCGGTCTATTGCGTCAAGATCGGCCATGCCGGCAGAATCTTCGAAGACCGGTCCCGATGCCAGCGGTTTCTTCGTCGATCATCCGCCTATCAAGGGAATGTTCGCAGCACCTTGCGGGCCGGACGGGGCATCATCGGACCATAGCTCTGGGAGGAGAGACCATGAAGATTGGATGCCCCACCGAAATCAAGCCGCAGGAATTCCGCGTCGGCCTGACCCCCGCCGCCGCCGCCGAGGCCGTGCTGCGCGGCCATGACGTGCTGGTCCAGTCCGGCGCGGGCCTGGGCGCGGGATTCGCGGACCAGGACTACGTCGATGCCAGCGCCACGATCGCCCCCGACGCGGCGACGGTGTTCGCCGAGGCCGAACTGATCATCAAGGTCAAGGAGCCGCAGGCCGCCGAACGCAAGATGCTGGCCCGCGGCCAGATCCTGTTCACCTATCTGCACCTGGCGCCCGATCCGGACCAGACCCGCGACCTGCTGGACAGCGGCGTGACCGCCATCGCCTACGAGACGGTGACCGACGCGCGCGGCGGCCTGCCCCTGCTGGCCCCGATGTCCGAGGTCGCCGGTCGCCTGGCCCCGCAGGTCGGCGCATGGGCGCTGCAAAAGGCCAATGGCGGCCGCGGCATGCTGATGGGCGGCGTGCCCGGCGTGCGGCCTGCGAATGTCGTGGTGATCGGCGGCGGCGTGGTGGGCACCGCGGCGGCGCGCGTGGCGGTCGGCATGGGGGCCAACGTGACGGTCATGGACCGGTCGGTGCCGCGCCTGTCCTATCTGGACGACATCTTCATGGGCCGCCTGACCACCCAGTTCGCCAGCGCCGCGGCCACGGCCGAGGCGATCCGCACGGCCGACATGGTGATCGGCGCGATCCTGATCCCCGGCGCCGCCGCGCCCAAGCTGATCAGCCGCGACCAGCTGTCGACCATGCCGCAGGGCGCGGTTCTGGTCGACGTGGCGATCGATCAGGGCGGTTGCTTCGAGACGTCGCGCGCCACCACGCACCAGGACCCCATCTATGACGTCGACGGAATCGTGCATTACTGCGTGGCGAACATGCCGGGCGCGGTGGCCCGCACCAGCACGCAGGCGCTTGGCAACGTGACCATGCCGCATCTGCTGGCCCTGGCCGACAAGGGCTGGCGCCGCGCGCTGACCGATGACGCGCATCTGCGCGCCGGGCTGTCGGTCCACGAGGGCCAGCTGACCTCGCCCCCGGTGGGCGAGGCCCTGGGCCTGGATGCCGTCACCCCGGCATCGGTGCTGGGGCTGTAGGCGTCAGGCGGGGCTGGCGCGGTCGGCCAGCAGGTCGCGGATCTGCGCCAGCAGCTCTTCCTGGGTGGGGCCGGCCGGGGGGGTCTCCTTGGCCTCCTCCTTGCGCATCGCGGCGCGCTGCAGGCGGTTCACGCCCTTGACCAGCAGGAACACCGCCCAGGCCACGATCAGGAAGTTCAACACCGCCATCGCGAAGGCGCCATAGGCAAAGATCGCCGCCCCGGAATCGCGGGCGGCGGCCAGACTGGCCCCGTCGGCCACGTTACCGGACAGAACGACGTACTTGTCGGTGAAATCGATCCCGCCGGTCATCAACCCCAGGATCGGGTTGATCAGGTCGACGACCAGCGAATTGACGATGCCCGTGAAGGCCGCGCCGATGATGATGCCCACGGCAAGGTCGATGACGTTGCCGCGGGCAATGAAAGTCTTGAATTCCTGAATCATGACACACTGTCCCCGTGCTGCGCGTCAATTCCGCGCCCGCCGATCCTGCGACCATTCCGGGCGAAAATCAATCGCGCGCGTGCAAGACCCCGTCACGGGGCCCTGTAGGGCGATGCGTCACTCGGCCGGGGCGGCCTCGGCCAGCTTGGTGTCGATGATTTCCTTCATGCTGTCCCAGGGCTGGTTCGACACCTTCTCTCCGCCGATGATGAAGGTCGGGGTGGCCTCGACCTCGTCGGCGGTGGCGTTCGTCTGGAACGTGGCGATCAGCTGTTCGACCTTGGCGGTGTCCTCCCAGCAGGCGGTCATCTGTTCCTCGGTCATCCCGGCCTTCAGGCCGATGCGGCGCAGGTTCGTCGCGATCTCGTCGCCCGAACCGCCGGCCAGCCACTGTTCCTGTTCGTCGAACAGCATCCCGGACACGGGGAAGAACTTGTCGTCGCCACCGCAGCGCGCCAGGATTCCGGCCCACAGGCCCGGCTGGTCGAAGTAGACGTCGCGCTGCACGAAGCGGACCTTGCCGGTGTCGATGTATTCCGCCTTGAGCTGCGGATAGACGTTGGCGTGGAAATTCGCGCAATGCCCGCAGGTGAAGCTGGCGTATTCGACGATCGTCAGGGGCGCGTCCTCGGCGCCCTGGGCGATGTCGGGCAGGGTTTCGGGGGTCGCGGCGGCGTCCTGCGCAAAGGCGGGGGCGGCCAGGGTCATCGCGACGGCGGTTGCGGCAAATCGCAGAAACATGGAAAGTCCTTTCAGGTCGTGCATGTCATGTCAGGTCCGGCGGCTGGCGACGTTCATCGCCAGTTGCGCCATGGCCTGGGCAAGGGTCGGATCGGAAAACTGCTGCCCCACCCCCCGGGCCTGCGCCACGATCGCGGGATCGGGCGCGCGGTCCGGGCGGGGCGCATGGGAAAAGGCCGCCTGCCCTTCGGCAAAGCCGGTTGCGGCGGTCTGCGTCAGGGTGATGCGGCTGACGGCGTTATAGCCGTAGCAGGCGTTGACGCGGTCGCGCAGCCGGGGCAGCTGCATCTCGACCATGGGCGCCATGGGGCCGGTGGTCAGCAGCGTCAGTGTGGCGCCAAAGCCCGTGCGGGCGTGGCTGATGCGGACCGGACGGGTGACGGGGGCCAGCTGCGGGCCCGCGATCTCGGCCCAGTTGGTCAGCAGGCGGGTGACCGCGAATCCGCGCCCCTCGGCCGCCTTCTGGACGCGGTCGGCCAGCAGGGTGGCTGCCGCCTGAAAGCCGCGGCTGCGACGACGGATCCGGGTCTTTGGGGCGTCGGACGGGTGGGCCATGGGCGCCTTTGCTGCTATCACCCGGCCATTCTTAGCCAGCCATCCCCCCGGATGAAAGCGCGCCCTTTTGCAAAGGCCCACATAATTGCGTGAAAGCAAGGTGATCGCCCCCGACCTGCTGGATTGGTACGACCGCCATGCCCGCAGCCTGCCCTGGCGGGTGCCCCCCGGCGGCGGCCCTGCCGACCCCTATCGCGTCTGGCTGTCCGAGGTGATGCTGCAGCAGACCACCGTCGCGGCGGTCAAGGCGTATTTCCTGCGGTTCACCGCGCTGTGGCCGACGGTCCAGGACCTTGCGGCGGCCGATGACGCGCAGGTGATGGCCGAATGGGCGGGGTTGGGATACTACGCCCGCGCCCGAAACCTGCTGGCCTGCGCCCGTGCGGTGGCGGCGCGGGGCGGCTTTCCCGACATGCGCGACGGGTTGTCCGCGCTGCCGGGGATCGGGGCCTATACATCGGCCGCGATCGCCTCGATCGCCTTCGACCGGGTGGAAACCGTGGTGGACGGCAATGTCGAACGCGTGGTGTCGCGGCTGTTCGCGGTCCAGACACCCCTGCCCCGCGCGAAACCGGAACTGGTGGCGCTGGCCGACGGGCTGACACCGCAGTCCCGCCCGGGCGATTACGCGCAGGCGATGATGGACCTGGGCGCGACCATCTGCACGCCCCGCAGCCCCGCCTGCGTCATCTGCCCCGTCCAGGCCCAGTGCGACGCCCGCGCCCAGGGGATCGCGGCCGAACTGCCCCGCAAGACCCCCAAGGCCGCCAAGCCCACGCGTCAGGGCGTGGTCTGGCTGGCGCGCCAGGGCGATGCGCTTGTGCTGGAACACCGCCCGCCCAAGGGGCTGCTGGGCGGCACGCTGGCCTTTCCGTCGGCCCAATGGGACGGGCGCGACATGCCCCCGCCTGGCCCCGCCGACTGGCGCGACCTGGGCGCCGTGCGCCATGTCTTCACGCATTTCACGCTGGATCTGACCGTGCTGCTGGGCGATCTGACCGGCAATCCCACGCGCGGGGAACTGGTCCCCCTGCGGCAGATCGACCGCGACGCCCTGCCGGGGCTGATGCGCAAGGCCTGGGATATGGCGCAGCCGCATCTTCAGAGGTAGCATCGCGGCATGAGCCATGCCCCCTTGCCCGCCGCGGCGCCCTTCTGGCTGTCCGTCGCCCTGATCCCCCTGGTCGCGCTGGCGGCCTGGGGCGGTGGGATGTGGTGGCTAATCGTGCCAGTCTATGCCTGGTATCTGACCACGGTTCTGGACCGCGTGCTGGGCCTGAACGAGGCCAATCCCGACCCGGACACCACCACCGACCAGCTGTTCTGGCACCGCGCCGTGACGCTGATCTGGTTCCCGCTGCAGGCGGCCACGATTCTGGCCTGCCTGTGGGTGGCCGGGCGCACGGACCACCTGTCGGGGTGGGAATCGCTTGGGCTGTTCTTTGCCATCGGCGTCATGTCGGGCAGCGTCGGCATCGTCTATGCGCATGAACTGCTGCACCAGAAGACGCCGGCCGAACGCTGGCTGGGGGATCTGCTGCTGGCGTCGGTCCTTTATTCGCATTTCCGCACCGAACACCTGCTGGTGCATCACAGCTGGGTATCGACCCCGCGCGACGCCGTTTCGGCCCGCTACAACGAAGGCTTCCACCGCTTCTTCGCCCGCGTCCTGATCGACGGCCCCCGCAGCGCGTGGCGGGCCGAGACGCGGTTCCTGGCCCGCGCGGGCCGCAGCCCTTGGGACCGCCGCAACCCCTTCTGGCGTTACGGCGTGCTGCAGGGTGCGATGCTGGGGCTGGCCATGGCCGTGGGCGGCTGGACCGGGCTGGGGCTGTTCCTGTTCCAGGCGCTGATCGCCGTCTGGCAGCTGGAGCTGACGAATTACGTCGAACATTACGGGCTGTCGCGCAAGCATCTGGGGGACGGCCGCTATGAACCCGTCCGCCCGCGCCACAGCTGGAACGCCAGCCACACCGCGACCAACTGGCTGCTGATCAACCTGCAGCGCCATTCAGACCATCACACAAAGCCCGACCGCCGCTTTCCGCTGCTGCAGACCTATGGCGCGGACGAGGCGCCGCAGCTGCCGATGGGCTATCCGGCGATGACGCTACTGGCGATGGTCCCGCCGCTGTGGCGGCGGCGCATGAACCCCCGCGTGCGCGCCTGGCGGCGCCAGTTCTATCCAGAGATCACCGACTGGACCGACTATAACCGCGGCACCCTGCCCCTGCCCCGCAACGCGCTGTAGCGCGCATGCCGCAGGGGCCGGCAAATATCGCTAAAAGGCTGCGCAGCTTGTTCCGGGCGCAACCTTGCATTGTGTGCACAAAATGGAAAAATGTCCCAAGGCGTAACAGGGACCGACCGGAATGAACGACGATTCGATGCTGATGCACAGCGATGCGCAGCCCTATCACTTCGCCGCGGGCGACAGTCTGGGCTATCTTCTGTACCGCAGCGTGGCCCGTCCCGGCATGCAACGCGACGACCTGGAACGCATCCTGCATCATGCGCGCGACCGCAACCGGGCGGCGGGGCTGACCGGATGCCTGCACCACGAGGACGGGCTGTTCTTCCAATGGGTCGAGGGGCCGCGCTTTCGCCTGTTCCGGCTGATCGACGTGCTGCGCGAGGATGACCGCCACCTGAACTTCACGGTGCTGGACCAGGGCCCGCTGCAACAGCGCCTGTTCAGTGACTGGGAGATGCGGTTTTCCGACCGCGAGGCCGCATCGCTGCTGGAATGGCTGGCCGAACGGCGCGACCGTGCCGGGTCCGACCAGGACGACGCCGAAAGCATCGCGGCCTTCATGCGGTCGATGAACGGCTGACGGATGAAAATTCCCCGCCATGCGAACATGGCGGGGCAAGGTGGTTCCGGCCGCGCGCATGGCGCGGGGGGAACGGGCGAAGGGTGAAGCTCAGTTGGGCCGGGGGGCGTCGCCCTCCATCTCGGCACGGATCTGCTGGCGCAGAATGTCCAGCGGGATCATCTTGCCCTCGCGCCGGAAATGCCAATAGGTCCAGCCGTTGCAGCTGGGCGCGCCTTCCAGCGCGGCGCCGACCTGGTGGATCGATCCCTTGACATCGTTCCCGATCAGTGACCCATCGGCACGGACCTTGGCCTTGTGGCGGTTACCGATCGAGAACAACTCCTCTCCGGGGCGCAGCATGCCGCGTTCGATGACCTGCCCGAAGGGGATGCGCACCTCGGCGCGCTTGGCGCGGGTGGTGGCGATGGCGTCGGCATCCAGCCGGCGGACGCGCGACAGGCGGCGGCCCGCGACCTCGCGATAGGCCTCCTCGCGCTCGATCCCGATATAGTCGCGGCCCAGCATCTTGGCGACCGCACCGGTGGTGCCGGTGCCGAAGAACGGGTCCAGCACCACGTCGCCGGGGTTGGTCGTGCCCAGGATCACCCGGTGCAGCAGCGATTCTGGCTTTTGCGTCGGATGGGCCTTGTCGCCGGCCGCGTCCTTCAGCCGCTCGCCGCCGTTGCAGATCGGCAGCACCCAATCGCTGCGCATCTGGACGCCCTCGTTCAGCGACTTCAGCGCCTCGTAGTTGAACGTGTATTTCGAGCTTTCCGACTTTGCCGCCCAGATCAGCGTCTCATGCGCGTTGGTCAGGCGCTTGCCGCGAAAGTTCGGCATCGGGTTCGACTTGCGCCAGATCACGTCGTTCATGATCCAGAACTGCTGGTTCTGCAGTTCGGCGCCGACGCGGAAGATGTTGTGATAGCTGCCGATCACCCAGATCGCGCCGTTCGGCTTCAGCAGGCGGCGGGCGGCGGCCAGCCAGTCGCGGGTGAAGGCATCATAGGTGGCAAAGCTGGAAAACTGGTCCCAGTGATCGTCCACCGCATCGACCAGGCTGTTGTCGGGGCGATGCAGGTCGCCCTTCAGCTGCAAATTATAGGGCGGATCGGCAAAGATCAGGTCCACGCTGCCCGCGGGCAGGCTATTCATGATCTCGATGCAATCCCCGCCCAGAATCTGGTTCAGCGGTAATGGCCGCGCGGAATCCGCGCGCTGGTCCTTGGTTTTCGTCATGCTCTGCCTTCGGGAAATGCCGGCTTTTGCCGGTCTGGTATGTCCCCAAAGATGATTCAGATGCGAATCGCCGTCAATTTCTTTTTCGAATCAGTCACTTACCAAAGGGGCTTTACACAAGATGTTGTGGACCGGCCTGAACGACCGCCTATGATGTGGGGTTATCCCCAGATCTAGCAGGGCGCGCTTGTGGCCCGGCGTGGGGTATCCGGCATTCACGTCCCAGCCATATCCGGGGTGCTGTTGCGCCAAATCCACCATGATGCGGTCGCGCAACACCTTGGCCACGATCGAGGCCGCGGCGATCGACAGGCAGCGCGCATCGCCCTTGACCACCGCCTGCGCAGGCAGGGTCAGATCGCGGGGCAGCATGTTGCCGTCGATCAGCACGTGGCAGGGCGGCTGGCGCAGCCCGGCCAGGGCGCGGCACATCGCGACATGGCTGGCGCGCAAGATGTTCAGGGCGTCGATTTCGACCGGATCGACATGGGCCACGGACCAGTCGCAATGCGCCATGATCCAAGCGGCCAGCGCGTCGCGCCGCGCGGCGGTCAGCTTCTTGCTGTCGTTCAGACCGTCAGGGATGTTCTGCGGGTCCAGCACCACGGCCGCCGCGGTGACGGGGCCGGCCAGCGGACCGCGCCCGGCCTCGTCCACGCCCGCCACGCGACGCGCGCCCCCGGCCATGGCCAGGGTCTCGACGCTGTAATCGGGGGTCATGCG
Source organism: Paracoccus sp. 08 (assembly GCF_024105395.1). Classification (NCBI taxonomy): domain Bacteria; kingdom Pseudomonadati; phylum Pseudomonadota; class Alphaproteobacteria; order Rhodobacterales; family Paracoccaceae; genus Paracoccus; species Paracoccus sp. 08. Next base: position 44,770 of record NZ_WEKR01000014.1, read on the forward strand.
GTGATCCGCACCGCGGGGATGGTCACTTCCTCTAGGTTCGTGCCGGGCCCCTCGCGGTCCACGACCAGGAAATCGGCCGGCTGGTCCAAGGGCGTCAGCACGCCGTGCCAGGTTCCCGCATGCAGGTTCACGCCGGTATGCGCTGGGACCAGGAACGCCCGCAGGGCGCCGGGTCGGCCGTCGTCATCGGGCGCGACCACCGACAGCCAGGGTTGGTCGCCAAGCGGCATGAACGCCTGCGACCCAAGCGGGTGACGTTCCAGCAGCGTGCAGTCATAGGGCAGGCTGACGGCCTGGCTACGAAAAAGGGAAATGATCGCCTCTCCGCCGCCGCGTTCGACGGTGGCCAGGGCATGGTGGCGTTCGCAGCGGCCCGCATTGATCATGCGGTCGGGCGTCGCGCGCGGGGTCAGCACCTCGCCGAAGGGGGCGAAGGCGGCGGCGGTCAGGGGTTCGATGCGGATCGTGCTCATGGCGGTGTTCTAGCGCGCCGCAGCCAGCCCGTCGAGGATCAGACGCATCAGGTCCGCCCGTGCGGCGGGGTCGCGCAGATGCGCGGCCTCGGCGCGCGCGGCACGCGACATGGCGCGGCAGGCGTCGGGATGGGCGCGGGCCCAGGCCAGCTTGTCCTCCAGGTCGGTCAGGTGGCGCGCGACGGGGATGAAATGCTCCCAAGGCCGGAAGCGCCCCGAATAGAACACCTGCCAGCCGTCATCCTCGGCCAGCAGCACGCCGTTCTGATCCAGCCCGGAGATGAAGTTCGACCCGTGGTCATACCCCGACAGGCACAGCTGATAGCGATAGGCCCGAAAGTCGCGCGGCCCCATGCGCGGGCGGCAATAGGGCGCGATCAGCGGGTCGTCGGCGTGCTGGCGGAAACCGTGCGCCATGACGATGCCCACATCGAAATCGGGATGATCGTGGAACCGGCGGACAAAGGCCATTCGGTTGGTGCGGCACAGGCCCTGCCATGCGGTCTCGCGATCCGCGGGGGTGGCGGCCTGGGCCAACCGCTGCAGCCAGACATGGCTGGCGGGACCGGGCTTGACCCCATCGCGCATTTCCGACCCCGAGATCATGCCGCGCCACACCAGCCGGTCCTGCTTGTGGTCCCAGGAGATGTCGTCGTCGGGCGTGGCGGGATCGAACCCCGGCAGGCCGATCGCGTGCTGGTCCGGCAGGGGCCACAGGACCGCGTTCACCGCCCCCGCCCGGCGGTTGTGGCACAGGACCGGACGATCCAGGGGCGCGCCCTGGGGGCTGCCGAACCAGCGGCTGTCCTCCATGTCGATCCAGACCGGATCGCGGCGGTCCAGCGCCAGGATGTCGTTGATCACCCCCTCGGCCCGGATCAGCTTGAAGGGACGCCCCTCGCGCGCCAGGGCCAGGGGGCGGTGGCCGGGGGGCGTCAGAAGGGTGAACTGCCGCGGCGCACCCGCCGCGTCGGTCACCGCGCCGCTGCCCGACAGGGTGCCGTCCCAACGGCAGGCGAATCCCGACAGCCCCTGCGCGCCGCCTGCCGCACCGGGGTCCAGGCCCGCAAGACAGAAGCGCGCGACATCCTGCGCCCAGCCCGGCGGTGCCTTGGGCATCGGCGGCGGGTCCACGACGGGGTCCGGGACGGGCCAGTGGTCGGGCCAGTGGTCTGGCAGCCCCCGGTCCAGCGCCAGCATCGGCCGCAATCGGGCAGCCAGATCCGCGGGGGTGCTGTCGGTCAGGTCCAGCGTGATCAGCCGCGTGTCGTCCGCGAACAGGGCGCGCGTCGCGTCCAGATGCGCCTGCATCCCTTCGGGCCAGCGATGGCGGGGCGGGATGGTCAGCAGGAAGAGCGCGTCGGGCAGACGGTCGCGCAGAAAGGCGACGCAGCGCCAGGCCTGCAATGTCGGGCGCCAATGGGGCCGGTCGCGGTACAACCCGGCGATCAGCCGCGCGTTGGGCCAGCCGCGCAGGGGCTGCGTCCCCTGCCCCATCGCATAGACGATGTCCGCAGCCAGGCGCCCGCCGTCATGGCAGACCGCGCGATGGCCGTTGGCCTGAAACATCCGCGCCAGCGCCGCACCGATGGGGCCGTCGGGGCCGACATGAATGACGACCGGGCGGCCCATCTCAGCCCAGGCTGCGGCGCGGCAGCAGGATCGTCAGCAACCCCAGCACCGGCAGGACCGAGCACAGCAGGAAGACCGACCGGATCCCCTGCGCATCCGCCAGCACCCCAAGCGCCGCGGCCGAGATCCCGCCCATGCCGAACGAGAAGCCGAAGAACAGCCCCGCGATCATGCCGGTGCGGCCCGGCACCAGCTCTTGCGCAAAGACCACGATGGCCGGAAAGGCCGATGCCAGCACCAGCCCGATCAGCACGGCCAGCACGCCCGTCGGCACCAGCCCCACATGCGGCAGCGCCAGCGTCAGCGGCAGCGCGCCCAGGATCGACACCCAGATCACCGTCAGCGGCCCGACCCTGTCGCCGATCACCCCGCCCAGCATGACGCCCGCCGCCATGCCCGCCAGGAACAGGAACAGCATGATCTGCGCGCCTTGGGTCGACAGGCCGAACTTGTCGATCGTGAAGAAGGTGAAATAGCTGCTCATCGAGGCGCTGTAGATGTTCTTGGTGAAGACCAGCACCGCCAGCACCGCGATGGCGCGGATCACCGTGGCGCGCGGCAGGCGCAGCGTACGGTCGGGGGTGGCGGTGCTGGCGCGGCGCCGATCCTCGGCCCAGCTGCCGACCTGCCACAGGATCGCGGCACCCAGGGCGGCCGCGACCGCGAACCAGGCCACGGCCGGACGGCCCAGCGGCACCACGATGAACGCGGCCAGCAGCGGCCCCAGCGCCTGCCCGCCATTGCCGCCCAACTGGAACAGCGACTGCGCGGTGCCGAACCGCCCCCCCGACGCGATCCGCGCCACGCGCGAGCTTTCGGGATGGAACACGGCCGATCCGATGCCGATCAGCATCGCGCCCGACAAAAGCCAGGCATAGCCCTCGGCCATGCCCAGCATCAGCACGCCGCACAGTGTCGAGGCCATGCCGAAGGGCAGCGACCGCGGCTGCGGGTGGCGGTCGGTGGCCATCCCGATCAGCGGCTGCAGCAGCGACGCGGTGACCTGGAAGGCCAGCGTCATCACGCCGATCTGGGCATAGGACAGGTCGAATTCGACCTGCAGCAGCGGATAGATGGCCGCCAGCATCGACTGCATCACGTCGTTGATCATGTGGCACAGGCTGATCGCCATCAGCACGCCCCAGGATGTCAGCGTCGCGGGTCCGGGTGTCACCGAGGGATGGGTGGTCGAGCGCATCGAAAATCCGCCATCATGCTTGCACGATCTGCATTTATCAGACATCCTGCGAAAGGAAAGCGTCGCGCGCCAGTCCGCCCGGGGTTTTTCCCCGGCCCGCGGCCAGCCGGGATGTCGCATGGCGAATTGGACAGCTTCCATTCTTGTGCGTATCATTTATCAAATCGGGACAGGTATATGTCACGAGTTCTTCAAAATGGCCAAGTTGTCCCAAGGTTCGTCCGTTACGATCCGCTCTTCCGGCGTCGACGCCGAACGGCGGCGACTCAACACATGGCAGGCGATCCGCGCGGATGTGCTGGGCCGGATCAGATCAGGCGAATGGCCGCCGGGCAGCCTGATCCCCACCGAACAGATTCTGTCGATCGAGATGGGCTGCGCGCGCGCCACGGTGAACCGTGCGCTGCGTGAGCTGGCCGACAGCGGCATCATCCAGCGCCGCCGCAAGGTGGGCACCCGCGTGACCGCCACCACGTCCCGCCGCACGACCCTGTCGCTGCCGGTCCTGCGCGACGAGATCGAATCGCTTGGCGCGCGCTATGCCTATCAGATGACCGAATGCCTGCCCTGCAACCCCAGCCCCGCCGCCATGCAGGCGCTGCAGGTCGATGCCGACGACATGATGCTGCTTGTCAAGTCGCGCTATTTGGCCGACGACCGCCCCCATTGCTGCGAGGCGATCTGGCTGAACCCCCGCGCGCTGGCCCTGCCCGATTTCCACCTGTTCGCGCATGAACCGCCGCAGGAATGGCTGGCCCGCAGCCTGCCCGTCACGCAAAGTCGCTTTTCGATCCTGGCCGAAGGGGCCAGCGGATCCTGTGCGGTGAACCTGACCATCGATCCGGGCACGCCGGTGATGACTATCGAGCGGGTCAACACGCTGGATTCGCTGCCTGTGTCGTTTGCCCGCCAGTTCTATCCGCCGATGCACCGCCTGGTGCTGGACGACTAAAGACCCAACAGGTCCGCGAAATGCGCGACAAGGCGGTGCTTGAGCACCTTGCCCGTCGCCGCCGCGGGCAGCGCGCCCGTCAGGATGATCCGCGTGGGCCGCTTGTAGGCCGACAGCCGCGCCGCCGCATGGGCCGCCAGCGCATCGGCCGTCACCGCATCCGGCGAAATCAGCTGACAGAAGGCCAGGATATCCTCGTCGCCCCCCTCGCGCGCGCGGCCGATCACGGCGGTCTGCAGGACGGCCGGATGATCGTTCAGCGCGGCCTCGACCTCGGGGGGATAGACGTTGAAGCCGCCGCGGATGATCAGCTCCTTGCAACGGCCCACGATGTGCAGCCGCCCCTGCGCGTCGATCCGGCCCAGATCGCCGGTGCGCATCCAGCCGTCCCGCAACACCTGCGCCGTACCCTCCGCATTGCGAAAATAGCCGCGCATGATGTGCGGACCGCGCGTCAGCACCTCTCCCGTGCCGGGTTCGCGGCCGATCGTTTCGTCCAGCGCGATCTGGACCCCCGGCAGCGGGTGGCCCGCCGACGGGTCCGGGTCGCCGATGGCGTTGTTCGTGACGGTCACCCCCGCCGTGGTCTCGGTCATGCCGTAACCGTTCTGCAGCGCGATGCCATAGAACGCCTCGGCCCGCCGCTTCCAGTCGGGGTCCAGGGGCGCCGCGCCGCTGCTGACATAGCGCAGCGGGCGGGCCAGACGCTCCAGCCCCTGGGCGCGCGCCTCGGCCATGATGGCCGCGTGCATCTGCGGCACGGCGGGCAGGACGGTCACGTCCGATTGCAGCGCGGCCAGGGTCTGCGCGGCGGAAAAGCGCGGCTCCAGCCGGATATGCGCGCCGGTCGCCAGCCCCGCGGCCAGCATCGAGGTCAGCCCGAAGACATGCGTCAGCGGCAGCACGCCCCAGATGACGTCATCCGCCTGCATCCCCCGCAACCGGGCCGAGCTTTCCCCGCCAAAGATCAGGTTCCCGTGGGTCAGCATCACCCCCTTGGGTGTGCCCGTCGTGCCGGTGGTGTAAAGGATCACCGCCGTCATCGCGTCCTGCGGCTCGACCTGCTCCGGCACGGCGTCGAACGGCCCCGCGACATGCAGCGCCGCCCCGGCCAGTGTGACGGCGCGCGCATCGCCCGCGTGCAGCCGCGCAGGCTCGCTGACATCGGACAGGAACAGGGTCAGGCGCGGTTCGGTATGGGCCGCGATCTTGGCCAGCTCCGGCGCGGTCATGCGCGCGTTCACCGGTACCAGCACCGCATCCATGCGGCTGGCCGCCAGCAGCAGGACCGGCACCGGGGCCGCGTTCTCGGCCACCACCAGCAGCCGGTCGCCGGGGCGCAGGCCCATCGCCGCCAGATCCGCCTGCGTCCGCCGGACCAGATCGTCCAGCGCGGCATAGGTCAGGGTGCGTCCCGTCCCGTCGGTCAGGGCCGGGCGGTCGGGATGGGCCGCGCGGGCGGCGTCGAACAGCTGGTGGATACGGGTCATGAATCCTCGCGAAGGCGGCGGAAATCGGGGGGGCGCTTGGCCAGGAAGGCGGTGATGCCCTCGGCCGCCTCGCGCGAGGCAAGGGCCGTGGCCATCGCGTCACGTTCGGCGGCCAGCTGCGCCTCCAGCAGGGTGGCGCGGGCGCCGGTCAGCAGATGCTTGATCGCGGCCTGCGCCTCGGCCGGGCCTGCGGCCAGGCGGTCGGCCAGGGCCATGGCGGCCATGATCGCCTCTCCGGGCTCGGTCAGTTCCTGGATGACGCCCAGGGCGTGCAGGCGTTCGGCGCCGACGGGCTGGCCGGTCAGGGCCATGGATGCGGCCATCTGCGGCGGCAGGCAGGCGGTCAGCGCCGCGGTCAGCCCGCCATCGGGCACAAGCCCGGCATTCACATAGGCCGCCGTGTAACGCGCATCGCGGGCCGACACGATCATGTCGCAGGCCAGGGCCAGCGACAGGCCCGCGCCGGCAGCACCCCCCTCGACCACGGCGATGACCGGGCGGGGGCAGGCCACGACCGCGCGCATCAGGTCGTTCAGCGAGTCGATGCGGGCGCGGCGCTGCTCCTCGGACATCTCCTGCGCCTTGATCAGCATGGTCAGATCGCCGCCCGCGCAGAAGAAGTCACCCTCGCCCATGATCAGCACGGCGCCGATGCGGGGGTTGTCGGTGGCCAGCTCCAGCGCGCGGTGCAGGCCCTTGTAGAAATCGGGCGTCAGCGCGTTGCGGCGGGCGGCGTTGCGGTTCTCGACCACCAGGCGGTCGCCCAGGTCGCTGATTTCGCAATGCGGATTGGTGAGGTCGGTCATGGGGCGGCCCTTGTCCTGCGGAAGACGCCGGTCGCGGTGGCGATCAGCGTGCCGTCCTCATGCCGCAAGGCGCCCTCGATGAACAGGGTGGCGCGCCCGCCGCCCGTCACGCGGCCCGTGGCGGTCACGCGCCCCGGATGGCCCGGGGCCAGATAATTCACCGTCAGCGACAGCGTGGTGAAGGGATGGCGGCCCGTGGCATCGACCGTCAGGCTGCCCGTGGCCCCCATCGCGCTGTCCAGAAGGGTCGCGGCCAGCCCGCCATGCAGGATGCCCTGACGGTTCAGATGGCGGTCGTCCAGATCCAGCCAGCAGACCGCCCCCGCCCGGCAGCCCACGTCCAGGACATAGCCGATCAGGGACTGGGTGCCGGTTTCGCCGTGGATCAGGGTCATGCGAAGGCGGGCTCGCCGCGCGCGAAGCGCTCCAGGTGGAAATCCGCGTCGCCCATGGCTGTGTCGGCGGCCAGCAGGCGGCGGATCATGCCGCCAAGCGCGTATTCCTCGGTCATGCCAATGCCGCCATGCAGCTGCACCGATTCTTCGGCCACCAGCCGCGCGACCCGGCCCAGGGTGACCTTGCAGGCCTGCAGGTGCCGGGCGCGCAGCGGCGCCTCGGCATCCAGATGGCCCGCGAAATTGGTGACGGCGGACCGCGCCTGTTCGACCTCGACGGACAGGTCGGCGGCGCGATGCGCTAAGGCCTGGAACGCGATCAGCGGCTGGCCGAACTGCTTGCGGGTGCGCAGATAGTCCAGCGTCAGATCGACCGCCGCGCTCAGCGTGCCCAAGGCATAGGCCGCATGGGCCAGGACGCCGCGCGCCAGCACCACGTCGAAATCGGCCAAGGCCCCAAGCCGCGTGGCGGGGGTGGCGTCAAAGATCAGGTCGGCGCCGCGCTGATCGTCCATCAGCGGATAGGGGCGGACGGTCAGACCCGTCGCGTCGGGCGCGACCAGCCACAGCGCATCGGCGGTGGTGACGATGATCGCGGCGGCCCCTTCGGCCCCCGCCACCATGGTCTTGCGCCCGGTCAGGCGGTCGCCATCGACGCTGATCGCCACGCCCCGGTCGTAACGCGTGCCGGGTTCGGCATCGGCGAAGGCGATGGTCGCATCATCGTCAGCAGGCTGGCCCGCCTGCGCCAAGGCCGCTGCCCCGATCATCGTGCCGATCAGCGGCAGGGACGCGCCCGCCCGGCCCAGGGCCTCGAAGATCAGCGCCACGGCGGCGCCCGATCCGTCGAAGCCGCCCTCGGCCTCGGTCAGCAGGGCCTGCGGGACGCCGGCCTCCTGCAGGGCGGGCATCAGCGCCTCGCCGGAATGGCGGGCCAGGATGCCGCGCAGGCTGTCCTGCAGCATGCGGTGGTCGTCGGAAAGCTGAAAGTCCATGGGCTTATCCTTTCGCCAGCGCGCCGGAGATGATGCTGCGCTGGACCTCGTTCGAGCCGCCATAGATCGACAGCTTGCGGTTGTTCAGCCAGGTGGCGCTGGCGGCCAGGGCCTCGTCGGCACCCTCGGGGCCTTCGTTGCCCTCCAGCGTCAGGGCCATCGCCTGCCCGCCATAGGCGCGCCGAGTCAGCGCATCCAGCCGCTGGCGGATCTGGGTGCCCTTGATCTTGAGCATGCTGCTCTCGATGCCGGGCGCCTGGCCCTGGGCCGCCGCCGACAGCATGCGCAGGTTGGTGGTGGACATGGCCATCAACTCGATCTCGACCCCCGCCATCTCGGCGGCGAACAGCGGATCGTCGGACAGGGGCTGGCCGCGATGGCGCTGCGCCTTGGCGACGCGTTTCAGGTTGTCCAGCGCGGCGGTGGCGAATCCCACGCCCGCGATGTTCGTGCGTTCATGCGTCAGCAGGTACTTGGCATAGGTCCAGCCCTGGTTCTCCTCGCCGACCAGATTGGCGGCGGGGACGCGGACATTGTCGAACCAGACCTCGTTCACCTCGGCCGTGCCGTCCAGCAGGACGATGGGGCGCACGGTGACGCCCGGCGTCTCCATGTCAATGAGCAGGAAGCTGATGCCCTCCTGCTTCTTGCCCGTCGCATTGGTGCGCACCAAGCAGAAGATCATGTTGGCGTGCTGGCCAAGCGTGGTCCAGGTCTTCTGCCCGTTGACGACATAATAGTCGCCGTCGCGCACGGCCTCGCAGCGCAGGCTGGCCAAGTCCGATCCGGCGCCGGGCTCGGAATAGCCTTGGCACCACCAGTCGTCGCCGTTCAGGATGCGGGGCAGCCAATAGTCCTGCTGTTCCTTGGACCCGAATTTCTGCAGTACCGGCCCCAGCATGGCGATGCCGAAGGGCACGATGCGCGGCGCATGCGCGCGGGCCGATTCCTCCTCGAAGATGTGGCGCTGGATCGCGGTCCAGCCCGCGCCGCCGAACTCCTTGGGCCAGTTCCCGGCCAGCCAGCCGCGTGATTGCAGCTTGGCATGCCAGCCCTCCATCTCGGCCTTGGTCAGGTCGTGATGGAGCCGCACCTTGCGGGCCAGCGCGGGGTCCAGCTCGGCCTTCAGGAAGGCACGGATCTCGTCGCGGAAGGCGGTTTCCTCGGGGGTAAAGCTCATGTCCATCAGAAGATCTCCAGAAGTCCGGCGGCGCCCTGGCCACCACCCACGCACATGGTCACGACGCCCCATTTGGCGCCCCGGCGGCGGCCTTCGCGCAGCAGATGGCCCGCGGTGCGCGCGCCCGTCATGCCGAAGGGATGGCCGATGGAAATGGCCCCGCCGTTCACGTTGTATTTCGCCGGATCGATGCCAAGCGTGTCGCGGCAATAGAGGCACTGGCTGGCGAAGGCCTCGTTCAGCTCCCACAGGTCGATGTCGTTCACCGTCAGCCCGTGGCGCTCCAGCAGGCGCGGCACGGCAAAGACCGGGCCGATGCCCATCTCGTCGGGCGCGCAGCCCGCGACGGCAAAGCCGCGGAAGGCGCCAAGCGGTTCCAGGTTCAGCGATGCGGCCAGGTCGGCCTCCATCACCAGCAGCGCCGCCGCCCCGTCCGACAGCTGGGACGCGTTGCCCGCGGTGATGAACTGACCCGCGCCGCGCACCGGCTCCAGCTTGGCCAGCGCCTCCAGCGTGGTGCCGGGACGGTTGCCCTCGTCGGCGGCGATGGTGATGTCGCGGTCGGCGGTCTCACCGGTGGCCTTGTCGGTGACGGACATGGTGACCGTCATCGGGATGATCTCATCGTCGAAGATCCCGGCGGCCTGCGCGGCAGCCGTGCGGACCTGGGATTCGACGGCATAGGCATCCTGCGCCTCGCGCAAGATCCCGTAGCGGGCGGCCACGACATCGGCGGTCTCGATCATGGTCATGTAGAGGTCGGGGCGGTTCGCCTCGATCCACGCCTCGCGCGAATGGCGCACCGGCGGCTGGACCATCGAGATGCTCTCGACCCCGCCGACCAGCACGGCGCGCGCGCCCTCATGGGCGACCATCTGCGCGCCCTGGGCCAGCGCCTGCAGGCCCGACGCGCAGAATCGGTTGACCGTGGCGCCCGCGATGCTGTCGGGCAGGCCCGCACGGATCATCGCCTGGCGGGCGATGTTGCCGCCCGTCGCGGCCTCGGGATAGCCGCAGCCCCAGAGGCTGTCCTCGATCAGGGCGGGGTCGATGCCCGCGCGCTCGACCACGGCGCGGGCCACGGCCCCGGCCAGCACGGCCCCGTGGGTCTGGTTGAAGGCGCCGCGTTTCGCGCGCCCGATGGCGGTGCGGGCGGTCGAGACGATCACGGGCTGTTTCATGCGGAGGTTCCTTGGTTCAGGTCGGCAAAGCCGCGGTTGTCGGCCACCAGTTCGGCCAGAAGCGGCGCGGGCTGCCAGAAATGGTCGTCGTCTTCGGCAAAGCGGCGGATGTCGGACAGGATGCGGTCCAGCCCGTGGGCGTCGGCCCAGTGCATCGGCCCGCCCCGCCAGCGCGGAAAGCCGTATCCGTTCAGCATCACCACATCGACGTCCAGCGGTCGCAGCGCGGTGCTGTCGGCGACCACGCGGGCAGCCTCGTTCACCATCGCGGCCATGGTGCGGGCGACGATTTCAGCGTCGTCGAAATCGCGGGGCGTGATGCCCAGATCGGACCGCACCGCGTCCAGGATCGCGTGCAGGTCCGGGTTCGGCTGCGGCTTGCCGTCAGCATAGACGTAATAGCCGCGCCCCGTCTTGCGGCCCAGATCGCCCTGTTCGTACAGGCGGTCGGCAAAGACCGGAACACGGTCGCGCGGATGGCGGTCGGCCGCCTTGCGCTGGCGGGTCATCGCGCCGATATCCAGGCCCGCCAGGTCGCTGACCGCATAGGGGCCCATGGCGAACCCGAAATCGGTCAGCGCGCGGTCGACCTGCTGGGGCGACGCACCGTCCAGCACCATCGCATCGACCGCCGCGCGGTAATGCGACAGGATGCGGTTGCCGATGAAACCGTCGCAGACGCCCGCGCGCACCGCGATCTTGCCAAGGCGCTTGGCCAGGGCAAAGCCCGTGGCCACAACCTCGGGGGCGGTGCGGTCTGCGACCACGACCTCCAGCAGACGCATGACATGGGCCGGAGAGAAGAAATGCAGGCCGATCACGTCGCGCGGGCGGCGCGTCGCGTCGGCGATGCGGTCCACGTCCAGATAGGAGGTGTTGGTCGCCAGCACCGCATCGGGCTTTGCCACGCGGTCGATGGTGGCAAAGACCTGTTCCTTGACCTCCATCGATTCGAACACCGCCTCGACGATCAGGTCGGCCTGACCCAGGGCCGCGTAATCCGTGTCGGTGCGGAATGCCCCGGACAGGATCGCATCCCGGCGCGCGGCGGCCAGCTTGCCGCGGCTGACGGCCCCCGCCAGCAGGTCGCCGACCGTCGCCTGCGCGCGGGCGGTCGCCTGGTCGTCGCGTTCGATCAGGGTCACGTCCAGCCCGGCCAGCAGGCAGGACACCGCGATGCCCGCGCCCATCGTGCCGCCGCCGATCACGCCGATCCGGTCCAGGGGGCGCGGTGCCACGCCCTTGATCTGCGGCAGATGGGCCACGGCGCGTTCGGAAAAGAAGGCATGGATCAGTGCGGCGCGCTGCGGGCTGTCCATCAGCGCCATAAAGCCCGCGCGCTCAATCGCCATGCCCTGGTCGAAGGGCCGCGCCAGGCCGTCGGTCACCACGTCCACCGCCGTCGCCTGCGCGATCTGGCCGGGCAGCTTGCGCGCCAGGGTGGCCTTCAGCGCCTGCGCGGCATCCGGGTCGGGGGCGGGTGCGGGCAGATCGCGCGTCCGGCGCGGTGCCCGGCCCGCCAGCGTTTCGGCCAGCGCCATCGCGTCCGCGGTCAGATCGCCCTGCGACAGCGCGTCGATCAGCCCCAGGTCCAGCGCCTGCGCGGCGGGAACCTGGCGGGCGCTGGTAATGATGTCCAGGGCGGCGGCGGTGCCGATCAGGCGCGGCAGGCGTTGCGTGCCGCCCGCACCGGGCAGCAGCCCCAGGGTCACCTCGGGCAGGCCCATGCGGGTGCCGGGGGCCGCGATCCGCGCATGGCACCCAAGGGCCAGTTCCAGCCCGCCGCCCAGGGCGGTGCCATGCAGCGCCGCGACGACGGGCTTGTCCTGGGACTCGATGGCGGCGATCACGTCGGGCAGGATCGGGGCCTGCGAAGGCTTGCCGAATTCCGAGATGTCGGCACCTGCGACCCAGGTGCGGCCGGCGCACAGGATCACGGCAGCGTCTGCGCCTGTGTCCGCGGCAAAGTCACGCGCCGCGTCCATCAGGCCCTGCCGCACGGCATGGCCCGTGGCGTTGACCGGCGGATTGTCGATGGTGATCAGGCCGATGCGGCCTTGGCGGGCATAGGATACGGACATCTGGGAAAACCTCTCAGTCATTCGGGCTGCCGGGCCAGGCGGGCACGCCGTCGGCCCCGACCAGCCGTTGCAGGCGGGCGACCGTTTCGCGCAGCACGGGGCCGACATGGGCATGGATGCGGTCGTCGGGCAGCACGTCGTCCAGCGCCCCGCAGGAGCCGCAGATCTTCCAGCGTGCCGCCGTCCAGCGGCGGTTCGGGATGATCGGCCAGCAGGCCCGCGAATTCCTCGCGCGTGGTGGCGCCGAGCAGGGCCAGGCCCGACGACGATCCGGCGATGGGCAGGCGGTGGCCCACCTCCAGCCAGATCGACGCCGCACGCTGCGGCCGCCAGGTGCGCATCAGGGCGACCTTGTCGCGGTCGCGCACCGCGAACAGGACCAGCGTGCCGGTCTGGTCGGCCAGGGCCTGCATCATGCCCTGCGCCGAATCCAGGAAGGCCAGCGATGCCGCCGCCACATGCCCCATCGCCAGCAGCGTCGGGCCAGGACGATAGCGGTCATTGCGCTGCGGCTGCGTCAGGTAGCCCAGGCAGCCAAGCGTGTAGGTCAGCCGCGACACGGTCGATTTCGGCAGGCCGGTGCGTTCCGCGATCTGCGCGTTGCTCAGCCCGTCATCATCGGTCCGGAACGCCCGCAGCACCGACAGCCCGCGTGCCAGCGCGGTGGCAAAGTTGCGGTCTTCCTCATAATCGGGGCGCGTGTCCGGGGCCGGGGTCATCACATGGACCCCGGAATCAGCAGCGACAGGATGGGGAACAGGATCAGCAGCAGCAGGACCAGCATGTCCACGGCCAGGAACCGCGTGACGCCGGCAAAGATCTTGTCGATCCCCACCGACTTGGTGACGTTGCTGACGACGAAGACGTTCAGGCCCACGGGCGGCGTGATCAGCCCGATCTCAAGCAGCTTGACGACGATGACGCCGAACCAGATCAGGTTCAGGCCGTAACCCTCGATCAGCGGCACCATGAAGGGCAGCGTCAGGACCATGATCCCGATCGGGTCCAGGAACATGCCCAGCACCAGATAGATCACCACAACGACCAGCATCAGCATGGCCAGCGACAGTTCGGCGTCCGACACCATGCCCACGACCGCCCCCGCCATGCCTGTCAGCGCGACGAAGCTGACGAAGATCTTGGCGGCGCCCGCGATCAGGAAGATCGCCGCGGTCTGCACCAGGCTTTCGCGGACCGCGCGCCACATCACGCCCATCGTCAGGCGGCGTTGGGCAAAGCCGATGATCGTGGTCAGCACGACGCTGACGGCCGCGGCCTCGGTCGCGGTGAACATGCCGCCATAGATGCCGCCGACGATGACCACGAACAGCAGCAGCGCGGGCCAAGCCGCGATGGCCGCATCGGTCCGGCTTGCATCGCCGCGTTCGCCGCGGGGGGCCGCGTCCGGGTCGCGGTTCACCCACCAGGCGATGACCAGCAGCATGCCCGCCAGCGACAGGATGCCCGGCAGGATGCCCGCCAGAAACAGTTGCGCGATCGATGTCTCGGTGAAGATGCCATACAGGATGAACAGCACGGATGGCGGGATCAGCGATCCCAGGGTGCCGCCCACCGCCACCGATGCGGTGGCCAGCTTGGGGTCATAGCCCATGCGCAGCATCTCGGGGACGCAGATGCGTCCCATCGTCGAGGCGCAGGCGATCGACGACCCCGAGATGGCCGAGAACCCGCCGCATCCCAGCACCGATGCCATCGCCACGCCGCCCCGCACCGGCCGCAGCCAGACCGCCGCCGCGTCATAGATGCGCGTGGTGATGCCGGCATAGAACGCGATGTTGCCCAGGGCCACAAACAGCGGCACCATCGACAGATCATAGGAATGGACCAGGTCGAAGAAATTCGAGAAGACCACCGAGCTGGTGGGGTTCAGCGCCCGTTCCGGCATCCACGCGCCGGTGCGCGTGGCATAGACCAGGAACGTGCCGACGCTGGCCACGCCCGCCAGGGCGAACGCGATAGGCACGCGCATCGCCAGCAGCACCAGAACCGCCGCCATCGCGACAAGGCCGATCGTCATCGGGTCCATCAGTTCACCTCGTTTCCGTCGGCATCCAGGATCACGTCGCCGTGGCGCAGCTGCCGCAGGTCCCCCACCAACAGCATCGCCAGACGCACCCACATCAGCAGCAGCCCGGCCATGAACAGCGCCACGCCCGGCCAGCGCGGCAGGTTCAGGTCGCCATAGTAGAACTCGCCCGAAGCGAAGGCCTGACCGGCCACCCGCCAGGACGCATAGATCAGCGGCATCAGCGCCAGAAGGCCCATGACATGGCCCAGCACGATCAGGGTCGCGCGCAGGCGCGGCGGCATGCGGTCCGATAGGAAGGTGACGGCGACGTGGCTGCGCGCCGCCGTCGCCGCCGCCATGGGCAGCAGGATGGCCGCGACCATCAGTTCGCGGACCAGGATGATCGCATCGGGCACGCTGGTTCCCCAGAACGCGCGCATCGCGACGTTGGCAAAGATCACCAACCCCAGCGCGATCAGCGCCAGGACGGCCAGGTCCAGAAGTGTCCGTTCGATCACGCGCATGGGATCAGCCGCGCTCCCAGGGATAACCCTGCGTTTCCAGCTCTTGCGTGTATTGCGCGATCAGCCCGCGGTATTCGTCCAGCAGCGCCTGTCCGTCCAGGCCCGCGGCGTCCGCCCGTGCGACCCATTCGTCCAGGTAGGGCTGGCCCGCCTCGGTCAGCCGCGCGCGATCCTCGTCCGAGAAGCTGACGATCTCCTTGCCGGCATCCTCCAGAATCTTGATCGATTCGGCGTTCGCCTGTTCGATGATGCGGCCGAATTCGTCGGCCAGCCCCTCGCCCGCGGTCATGATGACCTGCTGCTGCTCGGGGGACAGCGAATCGAACATCGACTTGTTCATGACGATGCCAAGCGCGCCGACCTGGCCCCAGTCGATGAAGGTGTAGCTGTCGAAGACCTCGTCGAACTTCAGCGCCGCGACCAGATAGGAATAGGTCTGGGTGCAGTCCAGCAGGCCGTTCTCCATGCCCTGATAGGCCTCGTAGACGCTCATGTCGACCAAGGTCGCGCCCAGGTCGCGGAAGGTCTGGCCATAGGCGCCGACGCCACGCACCTTCTTGCCCGCCAGCTGGTCGACCGAGGTCACCGCCGGCCCCTTGCAGCCCATCTGCACCGCAGAGGTCGTGTAGGTGCCCACATAGACCAGGTTCTGCGCGGCCAGGTTGGCCTTGATCTGCTCGTTGTTGCGCATCAGCGCATCGGTGGCCTTCATGCCCACCCACGGATCGGGGTTGTCCAGCGGCAGGTCGGCGATGCCGTAGGCCACCATGTCCTGGGGGAAATAGACGCCGATGACGCTGCCCAGGTCGGCCACGCCGTCGCGCAGGGACTGGACGGCGGCCTTTTCCGAAAAGAGCGCCCCGCCCCAGGTGATGTCCAGCGTCAGGTCGCCGCCCGACTGTTCGGCCACCTGATCGGCGAACCACTGCGTCGCCTCGGCGCGCGCGCCGCGGTTGGGACCGGGCTCGCCATAGATCAGCGTGGTCTGCGACATGGCGGGGGCGGCAAGGGCTGCGGTCAGGCCGGCAGCCATCAGCGCCGTGCGATACGACGGTGTGGTCATGATAAAACTCCTCCCAGTTCCACTTAGCAGGCTGCCATTCCGCACTGCGGAACGCAACCTTGAATTGACCTGATTGTGACCACTGCGCTATCTGGCGGTTTTCCGCCTGATGCCGGATGTTGCGCCTTCACCATCGGAGCTTCCCATGACGCCCCACCCCGTCCGACCGCTGCTGCTGGCCCTTGGCCTGTCCCTGGGCTGGGCCTGGCCCGCCGCGGCCCAGACCCCGGTCCTGCCCTTCACCGCCGCCGAGATCGAGGCCGCGCAGTATGACGGCAGCGATCTGCCCCGGGGCCGGTCGGCCCTGACCGCCAAGGTGCAGCTGCTGCTGGACCGGTCCGGGACCTCTCCGGGCGTCATCGACGGGTTCAAGGGCGGGATGAGCCAGAGCGCGATCAAGGCGTTCGAACGCCGCACGGGCCTGCCCCAGGACGGCGTGATGGACCCCCATGTCTGGAACCTGCTGCAGTCCTTCGCGACGCGCCCCGTCACCCAGACCTATGTCGTCACCGCCGAGGACGCCGCCGGGCTGGCCGCGTCGATCCCCACGGATTACGCGGAAAAGGCGCTGATGCCCGCCATGGCCCATACCAGCGTCGCCGAGCGCCTGGGCGAGCGGTTCCACATGGACGAGAAGTTCATCGAGTTCCTGAACCCCGGCGTGGCCCTGGTACCCGGCGCGACCATCCAGGTGATGGCGCCGAATCCCCGCCTGCGCGGCCAGGTCACGCGGATCATCATCGACAAGGACAACCGCCGCGTCGCCGGATACAACGCCCGCGGCCAGATGGTCGTGGATTACCCAGCGACCATCGGCAGCAGCGCCACCCCCTCGCCGCAGGGGGCGCACAACGTGCGGACCGTGGCGATCAACCCGAACTATACCTACAATCCCAACGTCAATTTCCGCCAGGAAGGCAACGACAGTCCGCTGGTCATCCCGCCGGGGCCGAACGGGCCGGTGGGCACCGTCTGGATCGGGCTGACCAAGCCCACCTACGGCATCCACGGCACGCCCACCCCGTCGCAGCTGTTCGCGAACCAGTCGATGGGCTGCGTGCGCCTGACCAACTGGGATGCCGAGGAGCTGGCCGGCATGGTCACCATCGGCGGCACCGAGGTCCAGTTTCTGGATGCCGGGGTCACCATCGCCGACGTGACCGGCAGCGGCACCGCGGTCAGCCCGCCCGTGGCCGAAATCGCGCTGCCCGAAGGCACGACAGAACAGATCACGACGCCAGATCCCGCGCAGCCGCTGTCGTTGCCCGATCCTCAGGCGCCTGCCACCGTCGCGCCGACGACCCCGACGGCCCCGGCTGCCGCTGCCCCGAGCCCCGCTGCCCCGACGCCGGTGGCCCCTGCGGCCACGGATCCGGCGGCCATCCCCGTCGCGCCGGACGCCGCCGAGCCGGCAAACCCTGATCCGCTCAGCGATGCCCTCAGCGGCGCGCTGCCCGAAGGGTTCGTCGTCCCGCCCCTGGAAGAGGCGCAGCCATGATCCGCGCGGCGGGGACGATCATCGCGTTGACGCTGGCGGTGGTCCCCGCCCTGGCGCAGGAGCGCCCCCCTGAGGCAGAGCCTGACACCGCCCAGACCGCCGACCGCCCGCCCGAAAAGCCCGAAGCTGCGGAACCGGCGCGAGCGCCGGACCCGGTCCCTGATGCGATCAGCGAATCGGTACCGGACGAACCTGCAGCGCAGCCCTTTGGCCCGCCGCCCCCGCCGGTCTGGTTCACCTTGGCCGAGACGGATGCGGAATACGACGCCTGTCGACTGGCGCTGTCAGTGATGGGCGCGCAATTCCGCCCCCAGCACCCCGTGACCGACCCGGACAACCGCGACTGCGGCATCGCCCGTCCGCTGCAGGTCAGCCGCATCCTGCCAGACATCGCCCTGTCGGGCGAGCCGGTGATGCGCTGTGCGGCCGCGCTGTCGCTGGCCTTGTGGACGCGGGATTTCCTGCAGCCTGCCGCGGGGCTTCTGCCCGAAACGCCGCGCCTGACCGCGCTGGAGACCGGACCGGCCTATTCCTGCCGCGACCGCGTGGGGACCGGAGAGGCCGATCCGAAACCGTCGGAACACGGCTATGGCAACGCGATCGACGTGATGGGCTTTCGCTTCGACGATGGCGATCCCGTGCTGGTGCAGCCGCGCCAAGGCGACGGCGATGCCGCCGAAAGCTTTCAAAAGGCAGCGCAGGGGACCGGATGCCTGCTGTTCACCACCGTTCTGGGACCAGGATCGAACGCCGCGCATGACGACCACCTGCATCTGGACATGGCGGCCCGGAACGGCGGCTGGCGGCTGTGCGAATGATACCTCAGCGACTCTGACGCTCCATGTCCAGATAGGTCGGGTCGAACCGGGCCAGCATCGCCAGGCCCTTCCAGTCCAGGATCGACACATCCGCCCCGGACCAGCGCAGCAGGCCGCGATCGCGCAGATCGCGCACGGCCCGGTTCACGTGGATGGGTGAATATCCCAGGATATCCGCCAGTTCCCGTTGCAGCAAAGGCAGAGAGAACTGATGGTCGGCCGCCGCGCCGACGGCGTTCAGGCGGGTATAGACCTCGCACAGCAGGTGGGCCAGATGCGCGCTGGAGCGCAGCGAGGCCGCCGCGACCAACCACTGCCGGTGGACCGCCGCGTCGATCAGCGTCGCCATCCACAACAGGCGCGTCAGGTGCGGAAAATTCTCGGTGATCTCGACCAGTTCGTCGTGATCGACGAACTCGACCTCGGCGGGACCGACAGCGACGACGGAATGTTCCAGCCCGGCCAGAACGAACCCGTGCAGATCGACGAAATCGCCCGGCACGTGCAGGGCGGTGATCACCCGTTCGTCGGGCCGCCCGACCAGGCGGTGCGACCGCGCCGACATGCCGCGCAGCATCATGCAGCTGCGTTTCGCCACCCGGTCGACAGGGACGATCACCTCTCCGGATGCGAAGCTGACATGCTGGGTGCGCAGGGCGCGAAGACGGGCCAGATCGCGTTCGGGCAAACTGTCACGTCGTTGAAGGAAGCGGATAAAATACTCGGTAATCGCCATTCCGCCCCTCCTTCTAAGGCAGCCGGACAGTTGCAAATCGGGATTCTGGACGCAATGGTCCCCCCTTGCGTTCTAACATTGATTAAGCCAACGCAACGCGGCGCCGCTTGGTTTCACGCGCGCGCGCGCATGGGCAGGCGCAGCGCGGCCTCCAACGCGGCAAAGCTGTCCGCGATGCCGGGGCAGCGGCGCGTCACGAATTCGTCCAGCTGGGGGTACAATCGCACCGCCTCGTCCAGCTTGGCGTCCGAACCGGGCGCATAGAGGCCCGCGCGGATCATCAGTTCCGATTCGGCATAGGCGCCAAGCGCCGCGCGGGCCCGCCCGATGGCCGCGTTCTCGACCGCGCTGGCGGCGTCGGGCAGCGACCGTGACACCGACCGCACCACGTCGACCGCCGGAAAGCGGCCCCTTTCCGCGATGGTGCGGTCCAGCACGACATGGCCGTCCAGCGTCCCGCGCAGGATGTCGGCCACCGGCTCCTCCATGTCCGATCCCGCGACCAGCACGCTGAAGATGCCGGTGATGTCGCCCGACCCTTCCGGGCCGGGGCCTGCGCGTTCCGCCAGCGCCATGATCAGGTTCGACACCGACGGGGGAAAGCCGCGATAGCTGGGCGGTTCGCCCGCGGCCAGGGCGATCTCGCGGTGCGCCTCGGCAAAGCGGGTGATCGAATCGGCCAGGAACAGGACGTGGCGGCCCTGGTCGCGAAAATGCTCGGCCACGGCCATCGCGGCCCAGGCACAGCGCCGCCGGATCAGCGGCGACTGATCCGAGGTCGCCGCGACGATCACCGCGCGGGCCATGCCCTCCGGACCCATCGTCTTTTCGACGAATTCGCGCAGCTCGCGACCGCGTTCGCCGATCATGGCGATTACCACGACATCGGCCTGCACACCGCGTGCCATCTGCGACAGCAGCGTGGATTTTCCCACCCCTGACCCCGCGAACAGGCCGATCCGCTGTCCCGCGACGATGGGCAGCAGCGTGTCGAAGACCGCCATTCCGGTGGCCAGCCGCGACCCAAGGCGCTTGCGCGTGGCGGCAGGCGGCGCTTCGGTCCGAAAGCTGCGGCGCGTCAGGCCCTGGGTCAGCGGGCGACCGTCCAGGGGCTGTCCCAACGGGTCGATGATCCGGCCGATCCAGGCATCGCAGGGGGCGATTCGCGGCGCGAAGTCCAGCTGCACCTGGGCGCCGACCGACAGCCCCTCGATCGGGCCCTCGGGCAGGATCTGGGCGGCGCGGGGCGACAGGCCCACGATCTCTCCGCCCAGATCGCCCGACTGCAGGGCGATTCGCACCCGGTCGCCGACCGATGCGCGCCCGTTCAGCCCTTCGGCGGCGATCAGACCCGCGCGGATCGACTGCACGCGACCGTAATGCGTGGCCAGGCGCAGCTGCGACAGCCGGCGCGCGATCGATTCAAGCTTGTCCATCCGGTCTCCTTTCGCCGCGTGTCGAAAATCCGGCGGCTGAAACGGTTTCTAAACCAATTGGGGTTAAGACCGGGTTTATCGAGATTGAGGAGAAGCCTCATGTTTGAGAAGATCGAAATGCTGCGGATGGCCCGCGCGATGGGCCAGCACACGCAGGCCCGCCACATCGAGGTGGCGCGCAACATCGCCAACGCGGACACGCCCGGTTTCCGGGCCCACGACCTGCAGCCCTTTGCCGAGACCTATCGGCAGGCCGAGGAGGGCGGCACGCTGCGCGTGTCGAACGCCCGCCACCTGGATGCGCCGCAATGGTCGCCCGGCGGGGCGCGGGTGATCGAGGTCGCGGGCCCCGTCTCTCCGAACGGCAACTCCGTGTCGCTGGAGGAGGAGATGGTCCGCGCTGCCGAGGTCAAGAGCAGCCATGACCGCTCGCTGACCATCTATCGCTCGGGGTTGGACCTGCTGCGGTCCAGTCTGGGACGCAGGTAAGGAACCACCACCATGACCGATCAGATTTCACCGCTGCGCATGGCAGCGTCGGGGATGCGTGCGCAGACCGAACGCCTGCGCCACACGTCCGAGAACATCGCGAACGCAGACACGCCCGGCTATCGCCGCAAGCTGGTGGCCTTCGAGGAGGCCGTCCGTTTCGGCCGCACGACAGGCGAGGTCCAGGCCGGCCGCATGCAGCTGGACCAGTCGGCGCTGCCGCGCATCCACGACCCCGCGCATCCGATGGCCGACCAGGACGGCTATTACGACGGATCCAACGTCGATCTGGTGATCGAGCTGGCCGACGCCCGCGAGGCGGGCCGCAGCTACGAGGCCAACCTGCGCATGTTCGAACAGACCCGTCAGATGAACGGATCACTTCTTGATCTTCTTCGCCGCTAGAAAGGCCGCCCCATGATTTCCGGATTGAACGCCGCCAACGCCTATTCCGCCGCCCGTACCGCCGTCGCCCCCCAGCAGGGATCGGAGGCCCTGGCCCGCGTGGGCCAGGCCGCCGAGGATTTCGCCGCCCAGATGGCCCAGGTCGACCAGGTCGCCACCGGCGCCATGACCGGCCAGACCAGCACCCAGCAGCTGGTCCAGACCATCGCCGAGGCCGAGCTGACCATGAACACCGTCGTGGCGATCCGCGACAAGGTCGTCGAGGCGTACCAGGAAATCCTGCGGATGCCGGTGTAGGGAAGGAACGTCGTGATGGGAGAGACGGTCCTTTTCGACATGCTGCGCCAGGCGCTGCTGATCTCGGTCCGGATCTCGGCCCCGCTTCTGGGGGTCGCGCTGATCGCGGGGGTGGTGATCGGCCTGTTCCAGGCGCTGACCTCGGTTCAGGAGATGACGCTGACCTTCGTGCCCAAGGTGGGTCTGATGCTGGTCGTCTTCTGGGTCTCGATGAGCTTCATGACCACCGCCCTGGCGGATTTCTACCTGGGCGAAATCATCCCAATGATCGCGGGCAGCTGAGATGGACAACGCAATCTATGCCAGCCTGTCGCGGCAATCCGGCCTGATGGCCGAAATGCGCGTCGTGGCCAACAACATCGCCAACGCCAACACCACCGGTTACCGGCGCGAGGGGGTGATCTTTGCCGAACACCTGTCCGCGCTGGACCGGCAGGGCGACACGCTGTCGATGGCCCACGCCCGCGGCCGCCTGCTGGACCTGCAGCAGGGCGGGCTGACGCAGACCAACAACAGCATGGACCTGGCCATCGAGGGCGAGGGGTTCTTTCTGGTCGAGGCGCCCGACGGGCTGCGCCTGACCCGCGCGGGCGCCTTCATTCCCTCGGCCGAGGGGGAACTGATGACCGCCGACGGCCACCGTCTGCTGGACGAGGGTCAGGCGCCGATCATCCTGCCGGCCGGCGCCAATGCGGTGGCCATCGGTGCCGACGGCACGCTGTCGTCGAACGGCCTGCCCTTTGGCCGCATCGGCCTGTTCACCCCGCCCGAAGGCACCGACCTGACCCGCCAGAGCGGCACCGGCTTCGCCGTCGAGGGCGAGCCGCAGCTGGTCGAGGAGGGACGCATCCGCCAGGGCTTCCTGGAGGACAGCAACGTCGACCCGATCTTCGAGATCACCCGCATGATCGAGGTCCAGCGCGCCTACGAGCTGGGCCAGACCTTCCTGGATCGCGAGGATCAGCGGATCCGCGGCGCGATCACCGCCATGACCCGATAAGGAGCCACCATGAGAGCCCTGCAGATCGCCGCCTCCGGCATGAGCGCGCAGCAGACCCGCGTCGAGGTCATCTCGAACAACCTCGCGAACATGTCCACGACCGGCTACAACGCCCGCCGTGCCGAATTCGCGGACCTGCACTACCAGCAGGCCGCCCGTCCGGGCAGCGTCACCGCCGCCGACGGCACGGTGATCCCCGCCGGGGTCCAGCTGGGCCTTGGCGTGCGCCCCACCGCGGTCAGCGTGAACCTGCAGCAGGGCGCGCTGACGCAGACGGGCGGCGACCTGGACCTGGCCATCGAGGGCGACGGCTACCTTGAGGTGACGCTGCCGTCCGGGGTCTCGGGGTATACCCGCGACGGCGGGCTGAAGCGCTCGCCCGAGGGGCAGATCGTGACCTCGGACGGCTATCCGGTCGTCCCCGACATCACCATCCCCGAGGATGCCCGCGCCATCACCATCAATGCCGGCGGAGAGGTCTATGCCTATTTCGCCGACCGGGTCGATGCCGAGCTGCTGGGCCAGCTGACCCTGGCCGGTTTCGCCAACGAGAAGGGCCTCGAGGCGATCGGGTCCAACCTGTTCATCGAGACCGCGGCCTCGGGCGGCCCGCAGGTCGTGAATCCCGGCCAGGACGGCCTGGGCACCCTGCGCCAAGGCTATCTGGAGGAAAGCTCTGTCGATGCGGTGCGCGAGATCACCGACCTGATCAAGGCGCAGCGCGGCTACGAGCTGAACGCCAAGGTCATCACCGCTGCCGACCAGATGCTCGGCGCCACGACGCAGGTGCGGTGATGCGGGCGCTGATCGTGATGCTGGCGCTGCTGCCGGGGGCGGCCTTCGCAGGCGCCCTGGGCGCGGCGCACACCCTGCCGGTCGGGCACGTGATCGCGGCGGGCGACCTGACGGTGATCGACAGCGACCGGCCCGGCCTGACAGATCCGTCCGCCGCGATCGGGATGCAGACCCGCATCACCATCTACGAAGGCCGGCCGCTGCACGCCAACATGCTGCAGGCGCCTCGCGTGATCGGCCGCAACCAGATCGTGCGCCTGCGCTTTCAGCGCGGCGCCCTGCAGATCGACACCGAGGGGCGCGCCATGTCGGACGGCGCCGCCGGAGAACTGATCCGCGTCATGAACATGGGCTCGCGCAGCACGGTCACCGCCCAGGTGATGCCGGACGGCACGCTGGCCGTCACCAATTGAGAGGAACGACGATGAAACCCGCCTATCTGCTGTGCCTGGCCCTTGCCGCCGCGGGCTGTTCGCGCGCCGCCAATATCGGCCAGCCGCCCGAACTGACCTCGCCCCGCGAGACCGAGGAATTCCTGGCGATGACCAATCCGCCCCTGAACCTGCCGCTGGATTCGGGCCGCCCCGAGGCCGCGGCCTCGCTGTGGGCCGGCACCCAGTCTTCGTTGATCAGCGACCGTCGCGCGGCCATCCGCGGCGACATCCTGACCGTCGTGATCGAGATCGACGACGAGGCCACGATCAGCAACAGCAGCGGTCGCAACCGCTCCAGCAGCGAGAGCCTGTCGATCCCGCAGATGGTCGGCATTCCGCAGCGTCTTGGCGAGAAGCTGCCCGAAGGTGCCAGCTTCGACAACCTGGCCGACGCGTCGTCGTCGTCATCCTATCGCGGCAACGGCAACATCTCGCGACGCGATCAGCTGACGTTGCGGGTGGCAGCGACGGTCGTGGACACCCTGCCCAACGGCACGCTGCAGATCCAGGGCACGCAAGAGGTCCGCGTGAACTTCGAATTGCGCGAGCTGACCGTCAGCGGCTTCGTACGCCCCGCCGACATCGATCGCAGCAACGAGATCGCCTATGACCGCATCGCCGGTGCGCGCATCAGTTATGGTGGCCGCGGCCAGATCACCGATGTGCAGCAGCCGCGCTATGGCCAGCAGATCGCCGACATCGTCCTGCCCTATTGAAGGTGTTCCCGTGATCAAGAAAATCATTCCCATCGCCCTGCCCGTGCTGGCCCTGGTCGGCGGCGCATTCGGCGGCGACATGCTGCGCGCCCCTGCATCACCGGCCGATCCCGCAACCGAGGCCGCAGCCGCGGACGATCACGGCGCGGCCTCCGCCGATGACGGCCACGGCAGTGGCGAGGATCATAGCGGCGACGATCACGGGGGCGGAGACCACGGCGGCGGCGATCATGGTGGCGGGGGTGACCCCACCGAGGCCGCCTATTTCCAGTTCCCGACCCAGTTCTTCGTGCCCTTGATGCGTCAGGGCGACCTGCGCGACGTGATGATCCTGACGGTGACCCTGCAGACCGACGGGGCCAACCTCCAGGCGCTGTCGAAGAAGGAGCACATCCTGCGCGACGCCCTGCTGCGCCAGCTGATGATCCACGCCAATACCGGCGGTTTCGACGGCAATTTCACCGCGGATCGCAACCTTGTCACCCTGCGCGAGGGTCTGCTGCAGGCCGCCAAGGCCGCGACGGATGCCCCCGTCACCGCCGTCCTGATCGAGGATATCGCCCGTCAGCCGGGCTGACCTGCTTGCCCTTGCCGCGCCTTCGGGCCAGAACCGCAGACACCCGGAGCGACCGCTTCGGGTGTCTGCTTTTCCGGAGGGGCCGTTGCACGCGCATCACGTGGTGATCCTGATGGCGACCTGGCAGGGCGCGCCGCATCTGGGCACGCAGTTGGACAGCATCGCGGCACAGACGCACGCGGATTGGTCGCTGATCGTGTCCGATGATGGGTCGACCGATGAAACCCGGCAGATCGTCGAACGGTTCGCGGCGGATCGGCCCGCAGGACAGGTGCGCCTGGTCGACGGACCGCGCGCGGGCGCCACGCGGAACTTCCTGTCGCTGCTGGATCACGTGCCCCCCGATGCATCGGCCGCGTTCTGCGATCAGGACGACCAGTGGCTGCCGCACAAGCTGGCCCGCGCGGTGTCCGCCCTGCAGGGGTTGGCCGGACCCGCCCATTACGCCGCCCGGACCATCATCACCGATGCGGACCTGCGCCCCTTGGCACCATCGCGCCGGTTCCTGCGTCCCTTGGGCTTTCGCAACGCGCTGGTCCAGGCCTGCATGGCGGGCAACACCTCGGTGTTCAACCGGCATGCCGTGGCGCTGCTGCAGCACGCCGCGCCGCATGCAATGCGGGCGGGGGTGATCTCTCATGACTGGTGGGCCTATCAGGTCAGCGCGGGCCACGGCGCGACGCTGATCCACGACCCGGAACCCGGGTTGCTGTACCGCCAGCATGCCCGATCCGAAGTCGGGCGCAACGATACCTTGCCTGCGCTGGCTGCGCGGCTGCGCAAGCTGATGGCCGGGCAGTTCGGCGGCTGGCTGCGGGCCAACCGCGCCAGCCTGATGCCCCTGGATCTTCCGTCCGACAGCCGCGCGACGCTGGCGCATCTGGGCCGGATGCTGGACAGCACCGGGCCGCAGGCCGTGATGGCCATGCGGCGTGGCGGATTTTATCGGCAGACGCGGCCCGGGACGGCGGCCCTTGCGCTGTCGGCGCTGACCGGCGCCCTGCGCGCCTGATCGCTATTCGACGATCAGGTCCGCGTGCAGGGCACCTGCCGAATGGATCGACTTCAGGATGTCGATCATGTCGCGAGGCCGCACACCCAAGGCATTCAGACCGTCGACAAGATCCGACAGGTTGGTCTCTCCGGCCACCTCCACAAAGCCGATGCCGGGTTCCTGATTCACGTCGACGGCGGTGCGGGGCACGGTCACTGTCTCTCCAGCGGCAAACGGGTTGGGCTGGGATACCAGCGGCGCCTCGGCCACGCGCAGGGTCAGGTTGCCCTGCGACACCGCCACCCGGGAAATGCGCACGCGTTCGCCCACCACGATCGTCCCGGACTTGTGGTCGATCACGACCTTGGCCCGGTCTTCGGGTTCGATCAGCAGGTTCTCGATCCGGCCGACGACGCGAGCGGGGTTCACGTCGCCCAGGCCGCGGAAGTTCACGACGACCGTGCCGCTGTCCAGCGTGACTGCCAGCTGGCGGTTGAAGTCGCGGTTGATCGCGTCCTCGACCCGCGTGGCGGTGGTGAAGTCGGCATTGCGCAGCGCGATGCGGATGTCGTCGATGCCGGCGAAATCGAACTCTACCTCGCGCTCGACCCGGGCGCCCACCGGGATGCTTCCGGTGGTGGGCACGCCCTCGACCACGCGGGCCGCGTCGCCCTGCGCCGCGACCCCGCCCGCGATGATCGATCCCTGGGCCACGGCATAGATGTTGCCATCCGCGGCCTTCAGCGGGGTCATCACCAGCGTACCGCCCAGCAGGCTTTTCGCGTCGCCGATCGCAGAGACGCTCACGTCGATCCTGCTGCCCGACCGCGCAAAGGGCGGCAGGGTGGCCGTCACGATCACTGCCGCCACGTTCTTGGACCTCAGGGCGTCATCGGTGACGTTCACCCCAAGCCGTTCCAGCAGGCCGGCCAGCATCTCCTCGGTGAAGGGGGCATTGCGCATGCCGTCGCCCGACCCGTCTAAGCCGACGACAAGCCCATAGCCGACCAGGTCGTTGCCCCGTACGCCGTCGAAATCGGCCAGATCCTTGATGCGCACGGGCACAGCCAGGGCCGAGGTCGCCACGGCCATCCACAGGATCAGTGCTTGCAGAACTGTCTTCATCGCAGGAAATCCACCAGCTTGAGGTTCGCCAGCCGTGCCTGGACCGCATAGAGAGATTCCAGCTGGCTTTGTACTTCGGTCAGGGCTGCTGCCGTCTCGAACGGGTCGGCGCTGCGAATGTCGCCGCGGGCGCGTTCCAGCGTGTTCAGGGTCGAGGTCCCGGTGACCTGCGCGCGCTCGACGGTCTGCTGGGCAAGGCCCACACGCCCCATCTCTCCCAGAACGGCGCTGTCCGCGGCGACCATCAGGGTGCCGCCCGTGGCCAGCAGTTCCCTCCGCTCGGCCACGTTGCCCGCCAGGATACCGCGGTCCAGGATGGCTGCGGTCGCCAGGCCCTTCAGCAGGTCGCGCACCGGGCCAGACGCACCGGTCGTCTGCATCTCGACCGAGACACCCTCTCCGACGGTGATCCGCTGCGGCTGGCCCAGGGTCCCGTGATAGGCCGTGTCCAGAAACCCGCCGCCCCCGGCCGGAGCGTCGAACCAGTCGGACACCGCTTGCGCGACGTCTGCGGCCGTGGTCAGCGGCGCGACGATGGCCTGCAGGCTGTCCAGGATGCTGGTCGCATCCGACAGGGGGGCCACGTCTGACGCCTCTCCGGACAGAAGGTACCGATTGCTGTTCGTGCCGTTCAGCCTTTGGATCACCGAATCGAACGCATTGGCCACTTCTGTCGACCGCGTCCCCAGCAGGGCCTGGTCGTTGAACGGGTCGGTGGCCAGGGCCAGGCCCAGCTCCGTCGTGCTGAGCCGGACCGCGTCGAACATGTCCTGCACCGCCTGCAGCCGGATGCCCGCATCCTGACCGTTCTGGCGCAACTGCCCGGCCAGCTGGATGCGGCCTTCGATCTCGTTCAGGGCGCGGGTGTTGCCGCCGACGCGCTGGCCCACATCCGCGACCTGCCCGGACGCGACCTCCTGGGTCAGGGTGGACAGGGTCGTCTTGATCCGGTTCGAGGCGACCTGCAGCGCATAGGCGCGGGCTTGGTCACCGATACTGTTCAGGGTCACGGCTACATCCTCAGGATCTGGTTGATCATCTCGTCCACGGCGACCAGCACGCGTGCATTGGCGGCATAGGACTGTTCGTATTGCAGCAGGCGTTGCATCTCGGCGTCGCTGTCCACGCCCTCGGCCATCAGGCTGGAGGCGATGGTCGACTGGCGGCTGCTGCGGATGGTCAGGTCGGCCTCGGCCTCGACCCGGCGGGTCGATACCCGCGACTCGACTGATCCGAACCGGACGGTCAGCGTGCCGTTCCCCTCGAAGCCGCTGCCCGCCTGCGCGGGGCGCGGCGCGTCCAGTGCCTGGACCAGCGCCGAAAGAATCGCGGATTGGCCCGTCGGTTCGCCGTTCGCCGCCTGCAGGCCCGACCTCAGGCGCCACAGCTGGCCCCCCTGTCCCGGATCGACCGTCGCATTCAGCGCGATCCGACCGGACAGGCCCACGACCGTCGCCGCGGTCGCGCGCGCACCGCCGTCAGTGAACAGCCCGGCATCGGCAGCCCCGAGGGACGGATCAACGGCGGGATCGACCAAACGCTGGTGCAGGTCAAAGGCCATGTCGTCCAGTTCCGACTGCATCTGCGGGGCCAGCTGATCGCGAATCTGGAAGTTGGCGGCCAAGGACCCGCCGCCGAACAGGCGCATCTGCGCTGCGGTAACCGGCGTCCCGTTCAGGGTCAGCAGTTCCAGGGGTGCGCCAACGACCTGGCCCGCGGTCACCTGATCCGCGCCTGAGAATCCCAGCCGGGCCGGCACGCTGCCATCCAGCAGCACCGCCCCCTCGGCGCTGAACAGGGCGACCTTGCCCGAGTCGCGCGCGACCTCCTGGATGGGAATGATGCTTGCGATGCGGTCGATCACCTGCTGGCGTTCGTCCATCAACGGGGTGGCATCCTTGCCGTCGGAATCCAGGATGGAGATGCGCGCATTCAGATAGGCCACCCGCTCCAGCGAGGCGTTCACCGTCGCCACGTCGGACGCGATGCCCTGCTGCGCGGCGCTGCGCGCGCCCTGAACCGCGGTCGACGCCGCGTTCAGCCGGTCCGCCAGCGCCGAGGCCGTGCTGACGACCTGCGACAGGCGGATCTCGTCATCGGGCCGCGTCGCCGCACTGCTGAGCGCGGCCTGGAAATCGGTCAGCGCACCCGACAGGGAATGCGCCTCTCCGGGAAGACCGATGACCTTTTCCATCGACCGGTGAAACGACGCGCGTGCGGCGCCGTCACCGACGGACGAGGCCGCCAGGCGCGATTCGGAGAGCAGGCTGGAATTGACGATCCTAGTGATGCCGTCGATGCGCACGCCCCCGCCGTGCAGTTGGGCGGACACCACCATGTCGCGCCGGGCATAACCGGGCGTCATGACGTTGGCGATGTTCGACGCCACCGTCTCGGTGCCGCGCGCGGTGGCGGTCAGCCCCGACATCGCGTTCGATATCGCCTTGGCAATGCTCATGTCCGGCCTCCTTCACCCGATCCCCTGCGGGACGGATCAGCGCTTGATGTTCGTGGTTTCCTGCAGCATCTCGTCGACCGTCTGGATGATCTTGGCGTTCGACGAATAGGCGCGTTGCGTGGTGATCAGATGCGTCAGTTCCTGCGCGATGTCGGTGGTCGACGCCTCGCGCGCATAGCCGGCGATGGCGCCCGTCGGCCCGTCGCCCGCATCCCACAGGAAGAAGCCGCCTGAATCGGGCGATGTCTTGAAGGCCTGCCCTTCGACCGCCACCAGGCCGTTGGGATTCGGGACGTCGATGACGGGGATCTTGTACAGCGCCTTGACGAAACCGGTGTCGTAGGTCGCCTTGACATAGCCCTGCGGGTCAACCTCGACCGCGACCAGCTGCCCCACCGGAGAGCCGTTCTTGACCACGTTCGATGGAGAGAAGCTGGCCGCCAGCTGCTTCAGGCCCGAGGCCCCGCCCGGCACGCCGATGGAAAGCTCTATGTTGCCGCCCCCGACGGTCAGCGGGATCGCCCCGGTTGCCGGATCATAGCCGCCGCCAACGACGTTCAGCAGCGCGCCGCCCGCCCCCTGGCTGTCGTCGAACGTCACCTGGAAGGTGGAGATCGGGTTGGCTGCGGGATCACTGGCACTGTCGCTGATGCTGACCGTCCAGGTGTTCGACATGCCGGTTGCATCGCTGGTGTCGGGCGTGAAGGTGATGTCCAGCGATTCCGAGGTTCCCAGGTTGCCGAAATACTCGACGCGCAGCGGCAGCGGGTCGCCCGAGCCGGTGGGCAGGGTCTCTGTCGCGGGCAGGTTGGCGCCAAGCGACACCTGCGTCGTCGGATCCCCGACGGGGCGGTTCGATTCGATGCGGATCGGCTGCAGTGCAGCCGACGTGTCGCGCGCGACAAGCGGCATGCTGCCGTCCGCGGCCGTGGGCCAGCCCATCAGCACCAGCCCGCTTTCGGTGCGCAGCAAGCCGCCCGCATCGGGACGGAACGCACCGGTCCGCGTCATCATCAGCGACGGCGTCCCCCCACCGGTTGCATCGTTCAGGGTCGTCACGGGCAGCATGCCCCGCCCGGTCATCGCAAGATCCAGCGCATTCGAGGTGGTCACGATCGCACCGTCCTGCGACACTGATCGCGTCGTCGACGCGCGAACGCCGCCTGCGGTGTAAAGGCCCGCCCCCTGCCCCACGACCAGCGCATTGAAGTCGGTCTCGACGCGCTTGTACCCGAAGGTCGATGCGTTCGCGATATTGTCCGAGATGGTTCCCAGCCGCGACGAGTTCGCGGCAAGGCCGGACACGCCGGCATTCATCGCAGAGGAGATGGACATGGACAGACACCCTTCTGATTTCGGTCTTGTCCGTCACCCTGCCCGTGAACGCTTAAGATAAGGCTAACCGCGATGGCTACCTGAGTAAAATCAGCTCTATCCGGTTGTTCAGCGGGTCCATCGGATTGCCCTGCCGGTTCTTGCGGTCCGCATAGCCGCTGACCCGCTGCACGCGCTTGCCGTCGAAACCCTGCTGTTCCAGCAGGTTGCGCACCGTATGCGCCCGGGCATCCGACAGCGGCCAGACCGGCGACGCGACCAGGGTTTCGGGATAGGCGCGCACATGGCCCGAGATCGCCACATCGTTCCTGACATGCCGGATGACCCGCGCGATGATTCCCATCAGTTCGGACAGGGCGGGCTGGGGCTGGGCGGTGTCCTCGACGAACAGGGGGGCGTCGGTCAGATCGCCCAGCTCGATCACCAACCCTTCGTCGGTCATGCGGGTCACGACATGCTGCAGCAGGTTGGTCAGCTGGGACGATTCGGCGCCCGTGCCGGTCAGGCTGTCCTGGACGGCGCGGGCGACCTCCTCGAAGTCGCCTGCACTGTCGCTGTCGGGCAGCGGCGCCTCGACCGCGTGACGGACGCCGTCCTCGGTCCCGTCGCCGCCGCCGCTGGTGGTGGCGTTCGGCGTCTGGATCACCGTCGGTGCGAAGTAGTCGGCCAGACCGGTCTTCTGCTCCTCGGTGGTGGCGTTCAGCAGCCACATCAGCAGGAAGAACGCCATCATCGCGGTCACGAAATCCGCATAGGCGACCTTCCACGCGCCGCCGTGATGGCCGCCGTCGGACGACGCCTCGACGCGCTTGATGATGATGGACGGCCCGTTCAGCCCCTTGCCCGCAGCCATGATGTCTACCCTTCGTTCCGGTCAGGCATCCTTGTCGCCGGGTCAAAGGTTTCGATCAAGTTAACGGATCAAATGCGTCCTATTCATAGCTGCGGCGATCCTCGATGACCTTGCCGTCATTGGGCAGGCTGCCCGGTGCCACCAGTTCGATGTCGCCACGCAGCTTCAGCGTGTCCATGACCGATGCGGCATAGTCGCCCCCCTGACCCGCAGTTTCCAGCTGGACGGTCATCACGTCCATCTCTCCGCGACGATCGGCGATCACGCGGGCGCGGGACACGTCCGCATGGCGCGCAACCAAGGCCGCCACCTGTTCGGGGCGCACGAACATGCCCTTGATCTTGGTCGTCTGATCGGCGCGCCCCATCCACCCTTTGATGCGCATGTTGGTGCGACCACAAGGACTGGTACCTGCAAGGACCGCAGACAGGTCACCCGTCGCGAAACGAACCAGCGGATAATCCGGGTTCAGCGTGGTCACCAGCACTTCGCCGACCTCGCCTTCGGGGACCGGATCACCGGTGCCGGGGCGCACGATCTCGACGATCACGCCCTCGTCCACGATCATCCCCTCCATCGCCTCGCTCTCATAGGCGATGTTGCCCAGATCGGCGGTGGCATAGCATTGCCGCGTGACGATCCCCCGGTCGGCATACATCTGGCGCAGCGATGGGAACAGCGCGCCGCCGCCCACCACGGCCTTGGTGAAGGAGAGGACCTCGCCCATCTCGTCGGCACGGTCCAGGATCACCTTGAGGAAATCGGGCGTGCCGGCATAGCAGGTCGTGCCGATGTCGACGGCCGCGCGCACCTGCAGTTCTGTCTGCCCGGTGCCGGCGGGCAGGACCGCCGCATCGACGGCCCGCGCGCCCGATTCGAACATCATCCCGGCCGGCGTCAGGTGATAGCCGAAGCAGTTCTGGACGATGTCTCCCTGCCCCACGCCCGCGGCATGCAGGAAGCGGCCAAGCCGCCACCAGTCGCCGTCGCGCCGACCGGGTTCATAGATCGGGCCGGGGCTTTGAAAGATGTGGTCGAACTGCGCGGCGGGGCGTGTGGTATAGCCGCCGAAGGGGGGCTGCTTGCGCTGCGCCTCGGACAGCTCGGCCTTGCGGATCACCGGCAGGCGGGCCAGCGCGGCGCGGTCGGTCACCGCCTCCGGCTCCACGTCGCGCAGAAGGCGCGCCATCGCGGGGGCCAGCTTGGCGCGGCTCAGCGCCAGCGGCAGGGCCTGGGCCAGCGCCTCGGCGCGCTGACCCTCGTCGCGCGTTTCCAGATCGTCGTAATATCCCATGATGACCCCCTCAGGCCAGCCAGCGCTTGCGCCGGCGATAGCTGCGCACCTCGCGGAAGGACTTGCGCCCCTCGTCCGACATGCCCAGGTAGAATTCCTTGACGTCCGGGTTCTCGCGCAGCTGCGCGGCCGGACCCTCCATCACGACGCGCCCATTCTCCAGGATGTAGCCCTGATGCGCATAGCGCAGCGCGACGTTGGTGTTCTGCTCGGCCAGAAGGAAGGTGACGCCCTCGCCCTCGTTCACGGCCTTGACGATCTGGAAGATCTGCTCGACCAGCTGCGGGGCCAGGCCCATCGACGGCTCGTCCAGCAGGATCATCTGCGGGCGCGACATCAGCGCGCGACCCATCGCGGTCATCTGCTGTTCGCCGCCCGAGGTGTATCCCGCCTGGCTCTTCCGCCGCTCGCGCAGGCGCGGGAAATAGTCATAGACCATCTCGAGGTCGCGCTTGATGGCGGCCGATCCGTCGCGGCGGGTATAGGCGCCGGTCAGCAGGTTCTCCTCGACCGTCAGGTGCTCGAAGCAGTGGCGGCCCTCCATCACCTGGATGACGCCGCGCCGCACCAGGGCGGCCGGGTCCAGCGCGGTGATGTCGTCGCCCTGATAGGTGATCGACCCCTTGGTCACCTCTCCGCGTTCACTGGCCAGCAGGTTCGAGATCGCCTTGAGCGTCGTCGTCTTGCCCGCCCCGTTGCCCCCCAGCAGCGCGGTGATGCCGCCCTTGGGGACCGTCAGGCTGACACCCTTCAGGACCAGGATGACGTGGTTGTAGATCACCTCGATGTTGTTGACGTCCAGCAGCGTCTCTTGGGTCCGGGTATCGAACATGGGCAGCCCCCTTGGATGCGGAACCGGCGGCGGGATGACCGCCGCCGGTCGTGGATCAGTTGCAGCGCGCGGTCAGGCCCGCCTCGGCGGCATAGGCGGCGCTGTCTTCCTTGATCAGCGGGTCCAGGATCTCGGCATCCGGCTCGATGAAGTCGGTGATCAGCGACCACGTCCCCTCGGCGGCGTTCCACTGCTGCACGCGGGCCAAGCCGTCGCCACCGTGGTTCTGACAGGACAGCGCGATGGGCGCGCCGAAATCGGGCAGGCCCAGCTCGGCCATGCGCTCGGCGGTGATGTCCAGCGCCTCGAAGCCGTCGCGCATCTGCGCGGGCGTGATCTCGGGGGTGCCGGCCAGCTCCTGCGCCTTGGCGATGGCCTCGGCGATCACCAGCGCCGCATAGGCGCCGCGCGAATAGAGCACGCTGCCCGCCTGATCGCCTGCACCGGCCGCCAGACCCTTGTCATAGACATGCGTCTGCAGGTCCTCGTACAGCGGATAGTCGCGGCCCACGCCGTGGAAGGTCAGCGCCTTGTAGCCCTCGGCCCCGGCCCCCGCCGCGCGCACGTCGTTCTCCGATCCCGACCACCAGATGCCGATGAACTTGTCCATCGGGAAGCGGATGTTCACGGCCTCCTGGATGGCGACCTGGTTCATCACGCCCCAGGCATACATGATCACGTAATCGGGCCGGTCGCGGCGGATCTGCAGCCATTGCGACTTCTGCTCCTGGCCGGGTGCGTCCACGGGCAGCAGGCTCAGTTCGAACCCGTGCTTTTCGGACAGCTCCTCCAGCGTACGGATCGGCTCCTTGCCATAGGCCGAGTTGTGATAGACCAGCGCGATCTTCTTGCCGGACAGGTCGCCCCCCTCCTGGTCCAGGATATGCTTGACCGCGACCGAGGCGCCGTCCCAATAGTTCGCCGGCGCGTTGAACACCCATTCGAAGACAGAGCCGTCCTTGGCCGAGGTGCGGCCATAGCCCGGCGTGTAGAGCGGGATGCCGTCCTGGGTGATCCGCGGGATCAGCTGATAGGTGATGCCCGTCGACAGCGGATTCAGGACCAGCGGGTTCTGGGTGCGCAGCGATTCATAGCACTCGACCCCCTTCTCGGTGTTGTAGGCGGTCTCGCATTCCGGGACCTGGATGCGCTGGCCGCCGATGCCGCCGTCGCGTTCGTTGAGCAGCGTGAAGTAATCGGCAAAGCCGTCGGCATAGGGGATACCGTTCGCGGCATAGGGGCCGGTCCGATAGGACATGTTCGGCACGATCAGGTCCGCCAGTGCGGGGCTTGCGACCATCATCGTGGTGGCCAGGGCGGCAAGGGTCAGTTTCATTGCGGGTCTCCTCCCAGAGATGCGATGCCGGTTGCCCGGTCTTGACGTTAATGCGGGAACGGCCACAGGCGCAGCTTGTCCTTGGCCAGGCGCCACAGGCGCGCCAGGCCGTGCGGCTCGACGATGAGGAAGGTCACGATCAGCGCGCCCACGATCATCAGCTCGATATGGGCGGCCAGGTCGGTGGGCCAGCCCATGTTGCCGACCAGGAAGTTCTTGAGCAGGACGGGCAGCAGCACCAGGAAGGCCGCGCCGGCAAAGCTGCCGAAGATGCTGCCCAGGCCGCCGATGATGATCATGAACAGCACCAGGAAGCTCTTGTTGATGCCGAAGGCCTCGCCGACCTCGGCAGCCCCCAGATAGACCGCGAACAAAAGCGCGCCCGCGATGCCGATGAAGAAGCTGCTGACCGCGAAGGCCGACAGTTTCGCGCGCAGGGGGTTCACGCCGATGATCTCGGCCGCGATGTCCATGTCGCGGATGGCCATCCACTTGCGCCCCAGGCTGCCGCGCGTCAGGTTGCGCGCGACCCAGGCCAGCACGAAGGCGAAGACCAGGCAGATCAGGTATTTCGCGGGCGCAGTCGCGGCCGGGCCGGTCACCGCCTGGTCGAACACCGTGCGCGTCGGCGCGGTGATCTGGCCCGAGGCCGAATAGTTGTAGAACCACGGCACCTTGTTGAACAGCCAGACCAGAAAGAACTGCGCGGCCAGCGTGGCCACGGCCAGATAGAAGCCCTTGATGCGCAGGCTGGGCAGGCCGAACAGGACGCCCACGCCGGCGGTGATGCCGCCCGCCAGCAGGATGTGGATGACGATGCTGACATCCGGGAATGCCGTCATCAGCTTGTAGACCGCATAGGCCCCCACCGCCATGAAGCCGCCGGTTCCCAGGCTGACCTGGCCGGCATAGCCGGTCAGCACGTTCAGCCCCAGGGCGGCGATGGCATAGATCAGGAAGGGCACCAGGACTGCATTGGCCCAATAGTCGTTGATGACGAAAGGAATGATCCCGAAGGCCACGGCCAGGATCGCGTAATAGCCCCAGCGGTCCAGACGGATCGGAAAGGTCTGGCTGTCGTCGCGGTAGCTGGTCTTGAAGTCGCCGGCCTCACGATAGATCATCGGGTGTTCCTTTCAGCACGGTCGGCGGGGGCCAGCCCCCGCACCCCCGGGGTATTTCTGCAATGAAGAAGCGCCATGGTCACACCCGTTCGATGATGCGTTCGCCGAACAGCCCCTGGGGCCGGAACACCAGGAAGATCAGCGCCAGGACATAGGCGAACCAGTTCTCGGTCGCGCCGCCGACCATCGGGCCGATGGTGAATTCGAACAGTTTCTCGCCCACGCCGATGATCAGCCCGCCCACGATGGCGCCGGGGATCGAAGTGAAGCCCCCCAGCATCAGCACCGGCAGCGCCTTGAGCGCGATCAGCGACAGGCTGAACTGCACCCCCGATTTCGTGCCCCACATGATGCCCGCGACCAGCGCCACGAAACCTGCGATCGACCAAACCATCACCCAGATGAAGCGCAGCGAGATGCCCACGGACATCGCCGCCTGGTGGTCGTCGGCCACGGCGCGCATGGCGCGGCCCTGCTTGGTGTATTGCGCGAAGGCCACCAGTGCGGCCACCAGGATCGCCGCGATCAGCGTGGCCCACAGGTCCAGCCGGTCGATGAAGAAGCCATAGCCGAACCATTGCGCGGTGACGGCCTCGATCCCGTCCGAGATGCCCTGCGGCAGTCCCACGTCCAGCGTCTTGATGTCGGCGCCCCACATCACGTCGCCCAGGCCCTCCAGGAAATAGGCAAGGCCGATGGTCGCCATGAAGAGGATGATCGGTTCCTGTCCCACCAGGTGCTGCAGGACCAGCTTTTCGATCAGGAAGGCCAGGCCGACCATCACCAGTGCGGTCAGGGCCACGGCCAGGACCGCGGGCACCGTCCAGCCGAAATGGTGCAGCGAGGTGCCGAAGGCCGCGTTGATCAGATGCGCGAAGGGCACCTGGCCGTTCTGGATGCCCACCAGCGTCAGTGCCGCGAACAGCGCCAGCACCCCCTGGGCATAGTTGAAGACGCCGGACGCCTTGAAGATCAGCACGAAGCCCAGCGCCACAAGCGCGTACATGACTCCGGTCATCAGGCCGTTCAGCACGACCTCGGCGGCGAAGATCAGCTGGTCCATGGGGCGCGTCCTTTCACTTCTGCACGGATCGGATCAGTCATGGGCCACCCCCAGATAGGCGTCGATCACCGCCTGATTGCCGCGCACCTCGGCGGGCGTGCCGTCGCCGATCTTCTTGCCGTAATCCATCACGACGACGCGGTCGGACAGGTCCATGACCACGCCCATGTCGTGTTCGATCAGGCAGATCGTGGTGCCGAACTCGTCGTTCACCGACAGGATGAAGCGGGACATGTCCTCCTTCTCCTCGACGTTCATGCCGGCCATCGGCTCGTCCAGAAGCAGCAGGTTCGGTTCCGCCGCCAGCGCGCGGGCCAGCTCGACCCGCTTCTTCAGGCCGTAGGGCAAACGGCCGACGGGCGTCTTGCGGATGTTCTGGATCTCCAGGAAGTCGATGATGCGTTCGACCACGGCGCGGTTCTCGTTCTCCTCGCGCTCGGCCGCGCCCCACCACAGGGCCTGGGACAGGAAGCCCGCCTTCATCTTGTTCAGGCGCCCGGTCATGATGTTGTCCAGAACCGACATGCCGTCGAACAGCGCGATGTTCTGGAAGGTGCGGGCGATGCCCAGGCGCGCGACCTGATAGGGCTTCATCGCCGGGCGCGGCTGGCCCTTGAAGATGACCTGCCCCTCCTGCGGGTTGTAGAACCCCGAGATGATGTTCAGCATCGACGACTTGCCCGCGCCGTTCGGGCCGATGATCGCGCGGATCTCTCCCTGGCGGATGTCGAAGCTGATGTCCTTGATGGCTGTCACGCCGCCGAACCGCAGGGTGATGTTTCGCAGCTCCATCACCACGGGGCCGATCTGGCGGCCGTCGGCGGTCACGTAGCCGTCCTGGGTCATCGCGTTCATTGGGCTGCTACCTTCTGACGGGCGGCGTCGCCGAATACACGGGCATCCTCGATGCGCAGGGTCGCGCTGATGGCGCCCTTGCGGCCGTCCTCGTAGGTGACCTCGGTCCGGGTATGGACGCTGGACGATCCGTCATAGAGCGCGGTGACCAGGTCGTGGAACTTCTCGGTGATGACGGCGCGGCGGACCTTGCGGGTGCGGGTCATCTCTCCGTCGTCGGGGTCCAGCTCCTTGTGCAGCACCAGGAAGCGGTGGACCTGGCAGCCCGACAGCATCGGGTCCTGCGCCACGGATTCATTCACCGCCTCGACATGGCCGCGGATGGTCTCATAGACCTTTGGGTGGCCGGCCAGTTCCTGATAGCTGCCATAGGCGATGTTGTTGCGTTCGGCCCAGTTGCCTACGGCGGTCAGGTCGATGTTGATCATCGCGGTACAGAAGTCGCGGCCGTTGCCGATGACCACGGCCTCCAGGATGTTGGGATAGAACTTCAGCTTGTTCTCGACATATTTGGGGGCGAACATCGCGCCACTGGCCATGCGGCCCACATCCTTGGCGCGGTCGATGATGCGCAGATGGCCGCTGCCCTCCTCGAAGAAGCCCGCGTCGCCCGTGGCGACCCAGCCCTCGGCATCCTTGGTCGATGCGGTGCTGTCGGCGTTCTTGTAATATTCGACGAAGGTGCCGGGGCTGCGGTAATAGACCTCGCCGTTCTCTCCGATGCGGACCTCGACCCCGGGGCTGGGAACGCCCACCGTGTCAGAGCGCACCTGCCCGTCGGGCTGCTGGGTGATGAAGACGCTTGCCTCGGTCTGGCCGTAAAGCTGCTTCAGGTTGATGCCCAGGCTGCGGTAGAAATCGAAGATCTCGGGGCCGATCGCCTCTCCGGCGGTATAGCCCACGCGCACGCGGCTCAGGCCCAGGGTGTTCTTCAGCGGGCCGAAGACGAAGATCTTGCCCAGCGCATAGGCCAGCTTGTCGCCCAAGCCGACCGTCTTGCCGTCCAGGAGCGCCGGGCCCGCGCGATGCGCCACCGCCATGCCGCGCTTGAACAGCCAGCGTTTCAGGCGGCTGGCATCTTCCATGCGGATCATCACGGATGTCAGCTGCCCTTCGAAGACGCGGGGCGGGGCAAAGAAGTAAGTCGGCCCGATCTCGCGCATGTCGGTCATCATCGTGTGTGCGCCCTCGGGGCAGTTCACGGTGAAGCCCGACCACA
Source organism: Paracoccus sp. 08 (assembly GCF_024105395.1). NCBI lineage: Bacteria > Pseudomonadati > Pseudomonadota > Alphaproteobacteria > Rhodobacterales > Paracoccaceae > Paracoccus > Paracoccus sp. 08. The sequence goes on from NZ_WEKR01000014.1 coordinate 84,458, forward strand.
TCGCCTGGCCCATCGAAAAGATGAAGTCGCCCACCCAGGCCATCGGCAGATAGGCCACGATCTCCTCGACCTCGGTCAGATGGTCGAAATTGGCGGTGTTGCGAGCGGTCTCGATGATGTTTCGGTTGGACAGGACCACGCCCTTGGGCTTGCCCGTCGTGCCGCTGGTGTACAGCATCACGCAGGTGCTGTCGTAATCCAGCCCGGCGATGATCGCGTCTAGCCGCTGCCCCAGGGTCGCGGCCCCCGCCCGGCCCTGCGCCTGCACGTCGGCCAGCGACGCCATGTTGGCATGGTCGTACTTCCTCAGGCCCCGCCCGTCGGTATAGATGATGCGGGCCCGCGCGCCGGTGGTCTGCTCGACCTCCAGCACCTTGTCGACCTGCTCCTGATCGCCGCACAGCACGAAGCGCGCGCCGCAATGATCCAGGACATAGGCCATCTCCTCGGCCACGGCGTCCTGGTACAGGGGCACCGGGATCGCGCCGCACATCTGCGCCGCGATCATGCCCCAGTAATGCGCCGGACGGTTGCGCCCGATGATCGCCATGTGATCGCCCGGCGCCAGCCCCTGCGCCATCAGCCCCATCGCCAGGGCGCGGATCTCGTCCGCGGCCTGGGTCCAGGTCCAGCTTTGCCAGATCCCGTATTCCTTCTCGCGATAGGCGGGGCGGTCGCCAAAGCGGGCGACGTTGCGCGCCAGCAGCGCGGGCACGGATTGCAGATCGCCCGGGGGCGTGTGCTGAACGGTCATGTATCCTCCCTCAAGGCGCGGACGCCCTGTCGCGCGGCACCTCCCCGTGCCCCGCGACACACATACCATTGGCGCCAAACCTTGCGCCAGTTTTACGCGATTCCTACGAAATGTTACGACGCTTTCGCACGCTGCACACCGGTGCTAGGCCAACGTGCGGAGGAGACCGCCATGCACCACCCCGACCCCGTCACGCGGGCCGAGATTCGCGCCGACCTGACCCGGTCGGGGCTGAACCTTATCGGCCAGGCGCTGTCCATCTTCGACGCGGACCTGCGCCTGGCGGTGGCCAACCGGCAGTACCAGACGATGTTCGACCTGCCCGACGACCTGACCCTGCCGGGCAGCCATTTCGAGGACACGATCCGCTTTCTGGCCCGGCGCGGCGAATACGGCCCGACCGAGGACCCCGAACAGGCCGTCGCCCTGCGCGTGGCCCAGGCCCGCACGTTCCAGCCCCACTACTTCGAACGCGAACGCGCCGACGGCCGGTGGGTCGCGGTCGAGGGCGCACCGCTGTCGCAAGGGGGCTGGGTCACCGTCTATACCGACATCACCGACATCAAGCGCCAGGAAGCGCTGCTTCGGGCGCGGTCGGACGCGCTGTCCGAACAGGTGCTGCTGAATGCCGAACGGCTGGCGGCGGCGAACCGCAAGTTGGCCGCGACGAACGCCGCCCTGTCCGAAGCGCAGCGCATCCTGACCCGGACCGAGGCCCGCACCCGCCAGGTGACCGAGATGGTCCCGGCCCATATCGCGCATATGGACGCGCAGTTCCGCTATACTTTCTCCAACCGGCGGCTGCCGGTGATCTTTCCGGGGGCCGAGGGCGACATCGTCGGGCTGACGCTGGAACAGGCCCTGGGGGCGGCCACCGCGCGAACCCTGCACCCGTTCATGGAGCGCGCGCTGGCGGGCGATCCCCAGGTGTTCGAGATCACCCACCCCACCTCGGGCCGACGCATCCGCATCGCGCTGACGCCGGACCGCGATGGTCAGGGGGTCTATATCCTCTCCACCGATGTCAGCGCCGAGGTCCAGTCGCGCGAGGCGCTGGCCCATGCCGCGCGGCGCAACCTGGCCGCCCAGCTGACCAGCGGCATGGCGCATGATTTCGGCAACCTGCTGACGATCATCCTGGGCCTGCAGGCCCGTCTGGCCGCCCGCGACCTGCCACCGGACGCGGCCGAGGATGTCCAGGCGACGCTGGCGGCCGCCCGGCGCGGGGCCTCACTTCTGGACCGGCTGGCGCAGATCACCGGCGCGCGCGAACCCGCGCTGGAGCCGACGGACCTGCCGACATTGCTGTCCGATCTGGCGGTGCTGGCCCGCCCGTCGCTGTCCGAAGGGACGCGGCTGGACCTGGCCGTGGCCCTGCCGCCCGGACAACTGCTGCTGGACCCCGGCGCGCTGCAGGATTCGGCGCTGAACCTGATCCTGAACGCCAATGCCGCGATCACCCCGCCCGGCGTCATCACGCTGAAGGCGCGGCGCAGCGGCGACTGGCTGGAACTGACGGTGGGCGATACCGGACCCGGCTTCACCCCCGAAGCCCTGTCCCGCGCGACCGAGCCGTTCTTCACCACCAAGAAGGGTCAGGGATCGGGTCTGGGTCTGTCGATGGTCTATGACCAGACCAAGATGGTCGGGGGCACCATGCGCCTGTCGAACGGGCCGCGGGGCGCGCAGGTGATGCTGCGCCTGCCCTGGCGGCCCGTGGCGCGGCGGATGGTGCTGCTGGTCGAGGATGACGACCAGATCCGCGCCCAGGTCCGCGACCAGCTGACCGGGCTGGGCCATGCGGTGATCGAGGCCGCGTCGCTGTCCGAGGCCCGCGCCCTGACGGACCTGCCGGGGTTGGAGGTGATCCTGTCGGACATCCAGCTGGGCGACGGGCTGGGACTGGATCTGGCGGGGACGGTACCCCTGGTGATGATGACCTCGCTGCCACCGGGCGATCCGCTGCGCGCCCGCGCGCCGGGGCCGGTGCTGACCAAGCCCGTAACGGCCCCGCGCCTGGCCGCCGCACTGGCAGCCCCCGCAAAGGAGATGCCATGACCGACGCCCCCCTGATCGCGATCCTGGACGACGAGCCGCAGATCCGCCGCATCCTGTCCGCCGCGCTGGAACAGGCAGGCTTTCGCACGCAAAGCTTCGGTCGCGCGACCGAGTTCGAGGCCGCGCTGCGCCGCATTACACCGGATGCCTGCCTGATCGATTTGGGCCTGCCGGACCGGGACGGGTTGGCGCTGGTCCATCGGCTGGCATCGGATTCGGGGGCGGTCATCATCATCGTGTCGGGACGGGCGCAGGTCCAGGACCGGGTGACGGGGTTGGAGCTGGGGGCGGATGACTACATCACCAAGCCCTTCGAGCCGGCCGAGGTCGTGGCCCGCATCCGCGCCCGCCTGCGACGGCCGTCCCAGAGCGCGACCCAACGCCCCCAGACGCTGCGCTTTGCGGGCTGGACAGCGGATTTCGACCGTTACCTGCTGACCGCGCCCGACGGCATCGAGACACCGCTGAGCCACGCCGAGGCAGAAGTGCTGCGACTGTTCACCGACAATCCCCGCCGCCTGATCACCCGCGCACAGATGCTGGAAACCCTGGGCGGCACGGCCGGCGACAGCTTTGATCGGGCGATGGACGTCCGCATCTCGCGCCTGCGGACCAAGCTGGGCGAGGATCCCAAGAACCCGCGGCTGATCAAGACGATCTATGGCGCGGGCTACATTTTCCTAGCAGAGATCGGCTGAGTTCCGCACCGGATCGCAGTTTGCCCTGCCGGGCGGTAGCGGCGCAAGCCGGCCCCCATCGAGGGGGCCGGCTTGCGCGCGGGGGCCCTGCCCCCGCAGGCCCTACACCGTCGACGTCGCCGCAATCCTGCACCGCTGTTGCATCTTGACCCGGTCCGTGGGGTATCCCCGCAGGGGGGTCCGGGGGGACGGGAAGTCCCCCCGGCACGTCGCGGGACGCAGATGGCCCGACGGTCAGGCGTCGCGGTCCCATCCGCTGATGGCCTTGCTATCCATGAACTCCTCCAAGCCCATCACGCCGCCTTCGCGCGCCCGGCCGGATTTCTTGACCCCGCCAAAGGCCGATCCGGCCCCGCGCGATTCGCCGTTCATCTCGACCATGCCCGCCCGCAGCTGCCGCGCCACGCGGTTGCGGCGCGCGCCGTCCTGGCTCTGGACATAGTTCGTCAGCCCGTAGGGCGTGTCATTGGCGATGGCCACGGCCTCCTCCTCGCTGTCGAAGGGGATGATTGACAGAACCGGGCCAAAGATCTCCTGCTGCGCCACGGTCATGTCGTTCGACACATCCGCAAAGACCGTCGGCCGCACGAAATAGCCGCGGTTCACCCCCTCCGGCAGGCCCGGCCCGCCGGCGACCAGCCGCGCGCCCTCGTCGATGCCGGCCTGGATCAGGCCTTGGATCTTGTCCCATTGCTGGCGGCTGACCACCGGGCCGATATGCTTGCCCGGCTGATGGGCCGTCGCCACGGCGGTCTCCTCGGCCACCTTGGCCGCGACCTCGACCGCGCGATCATAGACCGAGCGTTCGACCAGCATCCGCGTCGGGGCGTTGCAGGACTGCCCGCTGTTGTAGAAGCAGTGCCGCGCCCCCCGCACCACGGCCTTGTCGTCGGCATCGGCAAAGACGATGTTGGCGCCCTTGCCACCCAGCTCCAGAACGACCTTCTTCAGGCTGTCGGCCGCGGCCTTGCTGATCGCTATCCCGGCGCGCGTAGAACCGGTGAAGCTGATCATCTCGACATCCGGATGCACCGACAGCTGGCTGCCGACCCCCGCCCCGTCGCCGTTCACCAGGTTGAAGACGCCCGCGGGCACGCCAGCCTCGTCCAGCACCTCGGCAAAGACCATCGACGACAAAGGCGCGATCTCGGAGGGCTTGAGCACGCAGGTATCCCCCGCCAGCAGCGCCGGGATGACCTTCAGCGTCACCTGGTTCATCGGCCAGTTCCAGGGCGTGATCAGGCCCACCACGCCCACCGGCTCCCACGCGACCATGCTGGTCGGCGCATGCGCCCCCAAGGGCCGCACGAACTGGAACTCCTTGAAGGCGGTGATGAAATTACGGGTATGCCATGCCCCGGCCTCGGCCTGGTCGGCCAAGGACATGTCCTCGGGCGCGCCCATCTCCAGGCTGATCGCACGGGCGATGTCGGGCATGCGCCGCTCATAGATCGCCAGGATGCGCTCGACCACGGCCAGGCGTTCGGCGGGCGGCGTCGCGGCCCAGGCCGGAAAGGCACGCTTGGCCGCGGCCACCGCGGCATCGGTATCCGCCTGATCGCCGATCGAGATCACCGCGACCGCATCTTCGGTCGACGGGTCGATCACCTCCAGGTCGCGTGCCTGCACGGGGTCGACCCAAGCTCCGTCGATATAGAATTTCCGCTGGTCCAGCATCTGGTCCTCCTGACTGGCATTCGGGCAAAGCCTGTCACCCCGCAGGCCGCGCCGCAACCCCGGCCGCATGGCGCCCCCACTGGCATTCCGCGCCGCGGCGCTTATCTATGGGGCGACGCAACCAACCGGAAAAGGAGCGCCCATGTCCCTGCGCATCAATGACACGGCCCCCGACTTCACCGCCAATTCGACCGAAGGGCAGATCCGCTTCCACGACTGGATCGGCGACAGCTATGCCATCGTCTTCAGCCATCCGCGCGACTTCACCCCGGTCTGCACCACCGAATTCGGCGCCGTGGCGCAACTGGCTCCCGAATTCGAAAAGCGCAACACCAAGGTGCTGGGCGTGTCCGTGGACAGCGTGGACGACCATCAGAAATGGAAGGCCGATATCGGCAAGGTCGCGGGCGTTCCTGCGAACTTCGCCATCATCGACGACAGCGACCTGGGCGTCGCCAAGGCCTATGACATGCTGCCGGCCGAATACTACCTGCCGACCGAAGGCCGCACGCCCGCCCATTCCGCCACCGTGCGCACCGTCTTCATCATCGGGCCGGACAAGAAGGTCCGCCTGACCATGAACTATCCCATGTCCGTGGGCCGCAACTTTGCCGAGATCCTGCGCGCGCTGGACGCGGTGCAGAAGACCGACGGCGTGCCGATCGCCACGCCCGCCAACTGGGTGCCCGGTCAGGACGTGATCGTGGCCCTGTCCCTGGACGATGCCGCGGCCGAGGCGAAATACGGCCCCCTGGACATCAAGCTGCCCTATCTGCGCTATGCCAAGGACCCGGCCTGATCACGGCCAACCGTAGTGATCCAGCAGGGCGGCGATGGCACGGTCATTGCCGCCCTGCCCTGCGGCGGGGCGGTTCACCGAACGCAGGCTGACCGCCTGGCTGCCCTCCCATTCAAAGATGCGGGCACGTTCGCCGATCTTGACGGGCTGAGATCCGGCCATGCGATGCATCCAGTAGAGCCAGATGTCGTCCGCACCCGGTGACAGTCGCATGAACAGGTCGTCGCGCGTCACGTCGGCATGGAACACGCCGGGGGCATAGATCACCCCCGACACGCCGGTCGGAAAGACCAGCGGCCCGGTCTGTGGCGTCCGCAGATTGTGATCCCAGCCCTCGTAAGGGGCGGGACGGCTGCCTTCCATCACCACACCATGCGCCCGAAGGCAGGCGACGCCTGCGCCCCGATGCGCGGCTTCGACCAGACGCTCCAGCCAGTCGGCAGGATAGTACAGGTCGTCATCCGCCGTGGCGACATAGGCGTCGGGGTGCTCCAGCAGGGTCGGCACGATCTTCTTGTAGGACCGCCACAGCGGGCAGACGCGGATCTCCAACCGCGACATCGCCCGGACTTCGGCGGGCAGGTGCTGCTGATCGCCCTCGTCCAGCCACAGGATCACGCGATTGGGCTGCACCGTCTGGCGCAGAAGCGCGCGCAGCGTCGGCGCCAGCGTCGCGAACCGCGCGCGGTGGCTGGTCAGCGACACGATCAGCGGCGCAGGCAGGCCGTGCGGCCTGCCGGGACGGTCCGGGCGGCTGGCGGTTTCCGTCAGCGCGCGGGCCAGCCTGCGGCGGTGCTTGAACCGGCGGAACGCGTCGCGGATCACGGGTTTTCCCACGCGCGGCGCAGCCAGCCGATATCGCCGATGCGGCGATACCACTTGTGCCCGCGCCCGGCAAAGACGTCCTCCATCTTGGGCGCGCCGGCGAACAGCACGATCCTTGCCCCCTGGGGCAGCGACGGGTCGCGCAGATAGCTGGCCAGATTGCGCGGCACGCAGTCGTTCTTGAAGCTGACGCACCAGCCCTTTGGCCAGTAATGCAGGTTCCCATGCGCGGCCAACTGCGCCGACTGGAACTGCTGGCTGATCTCATAGTCCCGGGTGGCTGCCGCCGGATCGGCCAGATAGGCGTCCAGCACATAGCCATGATCACCCACCCGATAGCGGAACACGCTGGAATTGCCGACGCTGTGAAGGAACCGGTCGCGGTCCGGATTCACCTTGCGCAGGGGTTTTGCCCGGAACAGGTCGTCGTCACGGATGATGAAGAAGTCGCCCGGCAGATCGAAGAACGGGCCCAGGTCATCCACCACCACTAGGTCGATGTCCAAGAACAGCGCCGTCCCCGACAGGGCCGCATCGGCGCCGCCCAAGTCGCGCCGGAACAGGGCCAGCTTGCGCCAGCGGGTGTCCGAATGGCCCTGGGGCAGCCCCAGCTCGGGCAGCGCCATGGCCTCGACGCGCGGGTCCAGCCCCGCGGCGTCGTCGGTGAAGCAGATGAAGCGGTGCGGCCGGTCCAGATGCCGCCTGACCTGCGCCGCCAGCCGGTTGACGTCGGCGCTGGAATAGAGCGTGCCCCATTTCATTGTCAGGATCAGAAGCGGTTCTTCCGTCATTGCGGCTCCCGGATTCGGCGCTCGGTCGTTCCGGACTGTATGCCCCATGGCGCTGTGATATGACAGGGCAAGCCGCGCAAGAGGACCCGATGACGACGCAGACCACACGGAAGATCGTCTATGTGACCGATGGCGGTTTCCTGAAACCGACGCTCGTCTCGATCTGGAGCCTGCTCGACACGATCCGGGGGCAGGCCGAACTGCATGTCTGGGGCCACGGCCTGTCCGCGCGGGACTGGGACGCGGTCCGGAGGGTCGCGGCCGTGAACCCTGCCGTCGTCCTGCATCGTCGCGATCTCGACGATGAGGCGATGAAGGACGCCCATGGCCCCAAGGACTACATCTCGGCGGCGACGATGGGCCGCCTGTTCATTCCCCGTCATCTCAGCGGCCCGGTCCTGTACATCGACGGCGACACGCTGGTGACCGGGGACGTCGGCCCGCTGTTCGACCTCGACCTGGGCCGGCATTACGCAGCGGTGATCCGGGACTACACGCTGATCCACTGGCTGGCCGATGACGGCGTCGCGCCCGGCGAAAGGGGCGCACGCCTGCCCGAGGTGGCCCGCCTGATGGGCGGGATGCCATCGGTGGACTACTTCAACGCGGGCATCATGATATTCAACTGCGACGCCATCCGGAGCGACCCCGGTCTGCTGGCCGCAGTGGAGGATGTTGCCCGCGCATCGGCGCATTCCCATGGAGACCAGGATCACCTGAATGCGCTGTTCGCCGGCCATGTGCTGCAGCTGGATATCGGCTGGAACCTCTCCTGGGGTCGCAGGCGGCGCCATCTGCGCCTTCTGTCGAGGCTGGGCGTGACCGATTTCGGGGCGATGCCCCGGCCGTCCGCAATCATCCATTATCACGGGCCCCACAAACCGTGGCGCAAGGCGCGTCATGACCTGTGGTCAAGCCGGGGCCGCGCGACATGGCACTATCGACGCAGGCTGGCCCGGTTCGGCCGGTCCTTCCCGGACCTTCTGCCGTCATAAAAAAGGGGCGCCCGCGGGGCGCCCCTTTCCATGACGAGCTGACGCAGCGATCAGGCGTTGGCCTCTTCGGCCTTCTCATCGATCTCGGCTCCGGTCTCCTGGTCGACCATCTTCATGCCCAGACGAACCTTGCCGCGATCGTCGAAGCCCAGCAGCTTGACCTTGACCTCCTGGCCCTCCTTCAGGATCTCATTCGGATGACCCAGGCGGCGGTTGGCGATCTGGCTGACATGGACCAGCCCGTCACGCTTGCCGAAGAAGTTCACGAAGGCGCCAAAGTCGACCAGCTTGACGACCTTGCCGGTGTAGACCTTGCCCTCTTCCGGCTCGGCCACGATCGAATAGATCATGTCATAGGCCTTCTTGATCGAATCGGCGTTGGCCGACGCGATCTTGATGATGCCGTCGTCGTTGATGTCGACCTTGGCACCCGAAACCTCGACGATCTCGCGGATGACCTTGCCGCCCGAACCGATCACTTCGCGGATCTTGTCGGTCGGGATCTGCATCGTCTCGATGCGCGGCGCATGGGCGCTGAACTCGGTCCGGCCTGCGGTCAGGGCGTTGGCCATTTCCGACAGGATGTGCAGACGACCGTCCTTGGCCTGGGCCAGGGCCTGCTCCATGATCTCGGGCGTGATGCCCGCGACCTTGATGTCCATCTGCAGCGACGTGATCCCGTTCTCGGTCCCCGCCACCTTGAAGTCCATGTCGCCCAGGTGGTCTTCGTCACCCAGGATATCCGTCAGCACGGCAAAGCGGCCGTCCTCTTCCAGGATCAGGCCCATCGCCACGCCAGCGACCGGCGCCTTGAGCGGCACGCCCGCATCCATCATCGACAGCGAACCGCCGCAGACCGACGCCATCGAGGACGATCCGTTCGATTCGGTGATCTCGGACACGACGCGGATGGTGTAGGGAAAGTCCGTCGCCGCGGGCAGAACCGCCTGCAGCGCGCGCCATGCCAGCTTGCCGTGGCCGATCTCACGGCGGCCGGGCGAACCCACGCGGCCAACCTCGCCGACCGAATAGGGCGGGAAGTTGTAATGCAGCAGGAAGTTCGAGCGCGAATTGCCGTGCAGCGCATCGATGATCTGTTCGTCATCGCCGGTGCCCAGGGTCGTCACGACCAGCGCCTGCGTCTCGCCCCGCGTGAACAGCGACGAACCGTGGGTGCGCGGCAGGATGCCGACCTGGCTGACGATCGGACGGACGGTCTTGGTGTCCCGACCGTCGATGCGGGCGCCGCCGCTGATGATGTCGCCGCGCAGGATGCCCGATTCCAGCTTCTTCAGCGCCGAACCCAGATTGGCATCGGCCAGCTCTTCCTCGGTCAGGGCGTCCTTGACCTTCGTCTTGGCAGCGGCGATGGCGTCCTGACGCTCGGACTTGTCGCGGATCGCGTAAGCCGCGCGCATGTCGGCCTCGCCCAGCGTCTTCACGCGGTTGTAGAGCGCGCTGTAGTCGGGCGACTGGAAGTCGAACGGCTCCTTGGCGGCATCCTCGGCCAGGTCGATGATCAGGTCGATCACCGGCTTGATCGCGTCATGGCCGAACTTGACCGCGCCCAGCATCTCCTGCTCGGTCAGCTCATAGGCCTCGGATTCGACCATCATCACGGCGTCGGCGGTGCCGGCAATGACCAAGTCCAGGCGCTGTTCGGGGTTGTTGCGAAGGCCGTCCATGTCCTGAACCTCGGGGTTCAGCACGTATTCGCCGTTCGAGAACCCGACGCGGGCCCCCGCGATCGGCCCCATGAAGGGCACGCCCGAGATGGTCAGCGCGGCGCTGGCGGCGATCATCGCGACGATGTCGGGATCGTTGACCAGGTCGTGGCTCAGCACGGTGCACATCACCAGCACTTCATGCTTGAAGCCGGGGGCGAACAGCGGGCGGATCGGACGGTCGATCAGGCGCGCGGTCAGCGTCTCCTTTTCGGACGGACGCGCCTCGCGCTTGAAGAAGCCGCCCGGGACCTTGCCGGCGGCATAGTATTTTTCCTGGTAATGCACCGTCAGCGGAAAGAAGTCCTGTCCGGGCTTCGGCGCCTTTGCGAAGGTGACGTTGGCCATGACGCTGGTCTCGCCCAAAGTGGCGATGACGCTGCCGTCGGCCTGACGGGCAACCTTGCCCGTTTCCAGCGTCAGGGTTTCCTGGCCCCACTGGATCGATTTCTTCACTTCATCAAACATCTGATTTCCTCAAAGGGTGCTCCGGCCCTCCGGCCACCCATGTCATGTATCGCGGCCCCATTGCCGCCGCCCCTATCCTTTGCATGTGCCCCGGGGCAGGACCTCACGTCACAGATGACAGGGGCCATACAGGAAAACGCCGGATTTGGGAAGGGCGGCGACGGATGCGCCAAAGGCGGCCGGACCACGGTGCGGCCGCCCGTTTCCGGCCCGCCGACCGGGCGGTCGCGTCAGGCGGCGACCGGCGCGCGGCGATCGGCCACCGGGGCGGCGACAGCCGAAACCGGGGCCGCGGCCTCTGGCGCGCGGAACAGGTCGCGCAGTTCGGCATAACCCGCCCTGGCGAGGTTCAGCAGGCGGTCGCGCTGCAGCTGGCTTTCGGCAAAGCTGCGCGCCTGCGCCTCCTCACCCAGACGCGGCTCCTCGGATTTGACGGCAGCGGGTACGGCATCCGCGACAGGGGCGGCCTCGCCCAGCGGCGCGGGGCGCGGGGCGGCGGGGGCTGCCGTGGGCGTCGCATCGGGGACAGGCTCCGTCCCGGCCACCTGGCTGCCTTCGGCGGCCCGGGCCATCGCGTCGGGATCATAGCCGGCCTCGGCGTCCGGCGTCGGTTCCGGTTGCACCGCCACGGCCTGCTCCTCGGCCGGGACGGGCTGGGTCTGCTGCGCCGGGGCGGTTTCCTGCGGTTGCTGCGGCGGGGGGCTGCTGGGTGCCGGTGCGGTGTTCGTACGCCAGCCACTGGTCAGGCCACTGATCAACATGTCAACTCTCCTACGATGATGGCGAGCTGTTAACGTTTCAGTCACCACACGATCCAGAAGACGGTCCTGAAAGTTTTAGCGATTGCCGGGACGCGGCAAAGCCCCGCGATTGCCGGGCATGCAGGCTGTTTTCGACAGCATATTGATTTGATTTTGATTCTTTCCGGGTGGCTGCGTAGGCGGCACCACCGGGCCGTTCGGGGATCGCCAAGCGACCTGCCCTTAAGGACAGCCGCCGCCCGCAATGCAAAACGCCCGCGACAGGGTCGCGGGCGCCAGGGAAATGCGTGGTGCCGGTCTTAGCGACGCAGGCCCAGCTTGCCGATCAGGGCGGTGTAACGCGCCTCTTCCTTCTTCTTCAGATAGTCCAGCAGCTTGCGGCGCTGTGCGACCATCATCAGCAGACCACGACGCGAGTGGTTGTCTTTCTTGTGCGACTTGAAGTGCTCGGTCAGGGTGGCGATGCGCGAGGACAGGATCGCGATCTGCACTTCCGGCGAACCGGTGTCGCCTTCCTTGGTGCCGAACTCTGCGATGACGCGGGCTTTTTCTTCGACGGTGATCGACATCGGGATCTCCTTTCGGATGAAGGGTGAGGGCACAGGCCGGGATGTCGTCCAGCAAGGTCCATGAAACACCGCACGGACCGGATGTCCGGCGGATGCGCGCGTCTAGCCCATCAGGGGCGAAAAGGAAAGTCCGTTCAGCCGCCGATGGCCACGATGCGAATGTCGCCTAGGCGCAGGGCCTCGGGGTTCAGCAGGCGCCCCACGGCCTGGCCGTTCACCTCCAGCAGCGTGCTGCCATCCGCGTCCTCGCGCAGCGACAGCTGCACGTCGCGCGCGACCTGCGCATCCAGGTGCAGGACCAACTGGTCGTGATCGCCGTGGAAATCGGCTAGCGTCGGAAAGCCCTCCTGGACCTGGCGCAGCAAGAAGGTGTCGTCGCCCGCGTTGCCCGACGCAAAGTCATGCGCGCCGGGCATCAGCGTGTCGTTGCCGTCCCCGCCGTTCATCCAGACGGTTTCAGGGCCGTCATGGCCGATCAGCACGTCGTCGCCCGCGCCTCCGTCCAGATCATCCGTGCCGCCGGTCGAGACCAGCAGGTCGTTACCCTCATGCCCGGCCAGGACGTCGTCGCCCTCGCCTCCGAACAGCGAATCATCGCCCTCGCCGCCCATCAGGGTGTCGTCGCCATCCTCTCCGAACAGCATGTCATTACCGCCCTGACCGGCCAGCAGGTCGTCGCCCTCGCCACCATAGATCAGGTCGTCGCCGCCAGGCCCATAGACCGCGTCGCCCTGGACCCAGTCATCGCCGGCCCCCGCCTCGATCGTGTCGGCGCCCAGGCCGCCCCGCAGGTCGTCCGCGCCGCCCTGACCGCGAATCAGATCGTCGCCGGGCGTCCCCATCAGGAAATCCAGCCCCTCCGACCCGTCGATCACCGATTCGTCCGGCGCGGCCGGCACCTCGGGCTCCGGCTGGGGTTCGGGCATGGTGGGGGGCAGGCTCTCTCCCTCCTCCTCATCGGGTACGGGGGTGTCGTCGTCGTCATCCTCTGCATGCCGACTGGTCAGCGCGCTGACATCGACCATCATCCCGGCCATCAGCACGCCCAGAATCCCGCCCAGAATGATCATCGACCCAGACCCCGTTCGCGACCGGCCCCATGCCGATGCCCCGATACTAACGCGCCATGGCCCGGCATCGTACGGAAAAGTTGATAAAACCTTAATGCGGGTTGGCGGCCCGGCATGAAAAAACCCGCCCTGTGAGGGGCGGGTGGTACTGTCGTTTCCGCGTGACCTGCCGGATGATCCGGCCAGGACCCGACCGATCAGCCCTGGCGGGCCTTGAAGCGGCGGTTGGTCTTGTTGATCACGTAGATGCGGCCCTTGCGGCGCACGACCTGGCAGTCGCGGTGCCGGCTCTTGAGCGAGCGGAGCGAGTTGCGAACCTTCATCGGTTTTCTCCATCGTCGCGGCGCGTCGCAGCCGCATTGGAAAACGAAATGCCCCCGGTTTTGGCCGGGGGCGGCGAAATAATGGTGGGCGGTACTGGGATCGAACCAGTGGCCACTACGATGTCAACGTAGTGCTCTACCGCTGAGCTAACCGCCCGTTCCTTGGTGATTCCATCACGTTTCCTTGCGAAAACCCGGTGCAATCCCCTCGGTCCGCAGGTCTTTAACCGAGGTGTCTGGGGTATTCAAGGCCTATCGGTGGGCAATTTTTCAGGTTTATATGCGATGACGCGCCGGATGCCGAGGTCTACCTTGTCCCAGCCTGATCTGCCCTATGTCGTGACCCGCCCCCGCCACTGGCTTTCGGGGGTGATCTTCGCGTCCCCGCATTCGGGCCACGACTATCCCGACTGGTTCCTGCAGGGCACCCGCCTGCCCATCCAGACCCTGCGATCGTCCGAGGACGCCTTCATCGATCGCCTGATCGCGCCCGCCACGGCGTTCGGCGCGGTCACGCTGGCCGCGCGCATCCCGCGCTGCATCGTGGACCTCAACCGCGGCGCGGACGAGATCGACCCCCTGGTCGTGCGCGGCGTGCCGCGTCACCCGCTGAACCAGCGCACCCTGGCCGGGCTGGGGGTGATTCCCCGCGTGGTCAGCCAGGGCCGGGTGATTCACGACCGCCAGATCGACCGGGCCGAGGCCGACCGCCGGATCGACGCCTGCTGGCGCCCCTATCACGCGGCGCTGGCCGGGCTGATCGCGCAGGCCCGCGCCCGATTCGGGCAGGCGATCCTGATCGACATGCACTCCATGCCCCATGATGCGCTGTCGCATCTGCAAGGGACGCGGCCCGACATGGTGCTGGGCAACCGTCACGGCCTGTCGGCGGCGGCGCGCATCTCGGACGCGGTCAGCGCCGCGGTCGAGGCCGAGGGCTGGACCCTGCGCCGCAATGCCCCCTTCTCGGGGGCCTACATCTGCTCGGCCTATGGCCGACCCGCCCAGAACGTCCATGTCGTGCAGCTGGAGATCGACCGCTCGCTCTACATGGACGAAGCGACGATCACCCCCCGCCCCGACTTCGACGACTTCGCGGCGCGAATCGCCCGGGTGATGGGCCGCCTGTCCGGCCTGGGCCAGGATCAGTCGGGCGGGCGCGTCGCCGCGGAATGACCGCTGCGGCCTTCAACGGTGCCAAGCTGCTGCTGACCCATGGCGACCGGCTGCTGACCTGCCTGCGCGACGATCGCCCCGACATTCCCTTTCCGGCGCATTGGGACCTGCCCGGCGGCGGCCGCGAAGGACAGGAGGCGCCCGTCCAATGCGCCCTGCGCGAGCTGGACGAGGAGTTCGGGCTGCACCTGTCCCCGCAGGCGCTGACCGGTCGGGCGTTTCCGTCGCATTCCGCACCCGGACTGACGTCCTGGCTGTTCGCGGGGCAGATCAGCGCGGCCCAGATCGCCGCGATCCGGTTCGGGGACGAAGGTCAGGGATGGTGCATGATGCCGGTGGCCGACTATCTGACCCATCCGCGCGCGATCCCGCATTTCTGCCGCTGGATCACCGCGATGCGGCGATGACGGCGCGGGTCAGCGGGCGCAGGCTGTCGCCCTTGACCGCCCAGCTGGTCGCAAAGGCGAAGGTGGCCGCCGTCTCCAGCCAGAAGACCGGGCGCAGGCGCGCCAGCGTATCGTCCAGGCCCGTCGCGAACAGCAGCCCGATCAGGCCGATGCTGACGATGATCGTCCAGCCGCAGATGCGATAGATGCGGTTCGACGCGGCCTTTTCCGGCCCGTCCACGGTGCCTTTGACGAACAGCACCAGGCATAACACCGCCAGCGCGGCAAAGAACAGCCCCGCCGCGACGACATGGATCAGCGCCGACAGGCTCGGACCCGCGATGCATTCCAGCGCGGTGCAGGGTCCGTCCGGCCCGTCGGTGGGAACCAGGGCCACCAGCGCGATGGAGACCGCCGCCAGCCGCGCCATGGCCTTGTCGGTGATCCATTCGCCCGCATCGGGGCGGAACCCCTCATAGCTCCACAGGAACACGGCCTGCGCGATCAGCGTGCCGACGAAGACCTCGCGCATCGGCGAATAGTAATAGGCCGAGATGCTGGTCCGCAGCGGCTCGGGCCACAGCACCGCATAGGCGATCAGCGCCAGCGGCAGGAAGAACCCCAGGGCGCCGATGGCGCGGCGCACCGCCAGGAAGGACAGGACCAGCTCGTTGCGGACCTTCTGCACGCCGCCGTCATCGTCCATCGCAACCCCCGCGTTTCGCGCCATGCTGGGACGCAGGGGCGCCGGGCGTCAAGCCAGTTCGGCCAGGATCGCCTGCGCCGCCGCGCGCGGATCGGCGGCCTGCCAGACCGGGCGGCCCACCACGATGTGGTCGACCCCGGCGGCGATGGCCGATGCGGGCGTCTCGACCCGTTTCTGGTCGCCCAGGGCGCTGCCCGCGGGGCGCACGCCCGGCGTCACGATCAGGCGCGATCCCGGCAGGGCGCGGATGTCGGCCGCCTCGCGCGGGGAGCAGATGATGCCGTCGGCCCCCGCCTCGAACGCGCGGGCGGCGCGTTCCACGGTGATGTCGTGCAGATCGCCCGCCTGCATCAGCCCCGCGTCCAGGTCGGCACGGTCCAGCGAGGTCAGGATGGTCACGCCCAGGATCTTCAGGTTCGACCCCGCAGCCCCCTGCTTGGCCGCCGCCACCACATGCGGGTCGCCATGCACGGTCAGGAAGTCCAGGTCGAACTGCGCCAGGCCGCGCACCGCGGCCTCGACGGTCGCGCCGATGTCGAACAGCTTCATGTCCAGGAAGATGCGCTTGCCGTGCTTCTGCTTCAGCTCGTTGGCCAGGGCCAGGCCGCCGCCGGTCAGCATGCCCAGCCCGATCTTGTAGAAGCCCACGGCGTCGCCCAGGCGTCCCGCCAAGTCCAGCCCCGCCACGGCATTCGGCACGTCCAGCGCCACGATCAGCCGGTCATCCATCACGCATCCCCTTCTTTGTTCCGCGGGCCTTATGACATGCTTGAAACCACCCCGCGACCCCCCCAAATCTGATCCATCAGACCCGGACCGGGGCGTGCCGCAACAGGGCGCCACCAGCACGGGGGCTTTGCAAAAGGAGTACTGCCGATGAACATGGAAAAGTTCACGGAACGGTCGCGCGGCTTCCTGCAATCCGCCCAGACCATCGCGATCCGCGAGAATCAGCAGCGCGTGATGCCCGAGCATCTGCTGAAGGCGCTGATGGATGACGATCAGGGACTTGCCTCGAACCTGATCACCCGTGCGGGCGGCGACGCCAAGCGCGTGCGCGAGGCGGTGGATGCCGCCGTGGCGAAACAGCCCAAGGTCAGCGGGTCGGGCAGCGGTCAGGTCTATGTCGACCCCACGCTGGTCCGCGTGCTGGACGAGGCGGAGTCCGTGGCCAAGAAGGCCGGCGACAGCTTCGTACCCGCCGAACGGGTGCTGATGGCGCTGGCCATGGTCAACACGAACGCCCGCGATGCGCTGGCCGCGGGTTCGGTCAACGCGCAAGCACTGAACGCCGCGATCAACGACATCCGCAAGGGACGCACCGCTGACACGGCATCCGCCGAGGACAGCTATGAGGCGTTGGAGAAATATGCCCGCGACCTGACGGCGGCCGCGCGCGACGGCAAGATCGACCCGATCATCGGCCGCGACGAGGAGATCCGCCGTGCCATGCAGGTCCTGTCGCGGCGCACCAAGAACAACCCCGTCCTGATCGGCGAACCCGGCGTCGGCAAGACCGCCATTGCCGAGGGCCTCGCGCTGCGCATCATCGACGGCGACGTGCCGGAATCGCTGCGCAATAAGCGGCTGATGGCGCTGGACATGGGCGCGCTGATCGCGGGCGCGAAATATCGTGGCGATTTCGAGGAGCGGCTGAAGTCGATCCTGAAGGAGATCGAGACCGCCGCTGGCGAGATCATCCTCTTCATCGACGAGCTGCACACGCTGGTCGGCGCGGGCAAGGGCGACGGCGCGATGGATGCCGCCAACCTGATCAAGCCGGCCCTGGCGCGGGGCGAGCTGCATTGCGTCGGCGCCACCACGCTGGACGAATACCGCAAGTATATCGAGAAGGACGCGGCCTTGGCCCGGCGCTTCCAGCCCGTGCTGGTCGAGGAGCCGACGGTCGAGGACACGATCAGCATCCTGCGCGGCATCAAGGAGAAGTACGAGCTGCACCACGGCGTGCGGATCAGCGACGCGGCCCTGGTCGCGGCGGCGACGCTGTCGCATCGCTACATCACCGACCGCTTCCTGCCCGACAAGGCCATCGACCTGATGGACGAGGCGGCCTCGCGCCTGCGCATGGAGGTCGACAGCAAGCCCGAGGAGCTGGACCAGCTGGATCGCCAGATCCTGCAGCTGCAGATCGAGGCCGAGGCGCTGAAGAAGGAGGACGACGCGGCATCGAAGGACCGGCTGGAGCGGCTGGAGAAGGACCTGTCCGGCCTGCAGGAGCGCAGCGCCGAGATGACCGCCCGCTGGCAGGCGGAACGCGACAAGCTGCAGGGGTCGCGCGACCTCAAGGAACAGCTGGACCGCGCCCGCGCCGACCTGGATCAGGCCAAGCGCGAGGGGAACCTGGCCCGCGCCGGAGAGCTGTCCTATGGCATCATCCCCGGGCTGGAGAAGCAATTGGCCGAAGCCGAGCAGGGCGACGGTCTGATGGTCGAGGAGGCCGTCCGCCCAGAACAGATCGCCGAGGTCGTGGAACGCTGGACCGGCATCCCCACCGCCAAGATGCTAGAGGGGGAACGCGACAAGCTGTTGAAGATGGAGGAGCAGATCGGCAAGCGCGTGATCGGCCAGCAGGAGGCCGTCACCGCGGTTTCGAACGCCGTCCGCCGCGCCCGCGCGGGCCTGAACGACGAGAACCGGCCGCTTGGCAGCTTCCTGTTCCTGGGGCCCACCGGCGTCGGCAAGACGGAACTGACCAAGGCGCTGGCCGAATACATGTTCGACGATGACAGCGCGATGGTCCGCATCGACATGTCCGAGTTCATGGAAAAGCATTCCGTGGCCCGGCTGATCGGGGCGCCTCCGGGCTATGTGGGTTACGACGAGGGCGGCGTGCTGACCGAGGCCGTGCGGCGGCGTCCCTATCAGGTGATCCTGTTCGACGAGGTCGAAAAGGCGCATCCGGACGTCTTCAACGTGCTGTTGCAGGTGCTGGATGACGGGGTGCTGACGGACGGCCAGGGCCGGACGGTGGACTTCAAGCAGACGCTGATCATCCTGACCTCGAACCTGGGCTCTCAGGCGCTGTCGCATCTGCCCGAGGAGGCGGATGCGTCGGACGCCCGCCATCAGGTGATGGAGGCGGTGCGCGGCCATTTCCGCCCCGAGTTCCTGAACCGCCTGGACGAGATCATCATCTTCCGCAGGCTCTCGCGGACGAACATGGACGGGATCGTCAAGGTGCAGATGGCGCGGCTGGAGAAGCGCCTGGCAGGGCGCAAGATCACGCTGGACATGGACGACGCGGCGCGGATGTGGCTGGCCGATCAGGGTTACGACCCGGTCTTCGGCGCGCGTCCGCTGAAGCGCGTGATCCAGCGCGCCCTGCAGGATCCGCTGGCGGAACTGCTCTTGTCCGGGGAGGTCATGGACGGGGCGACCGTCCATGTCAGCGCCGGGCCGGACGGCCTGCTGGTCGGCAACCGTGTGGGCCAGGCGGGACCGCGGCTTGGCGCGATCGGCGAAGGCCCGCGCCCGCCGATCCACTAAGGAAGACGGCCCCCGGAGCGATCCGGGGGCCGTTTCCGTCAGGGCATCTCAGCCAGGAAGGCCTTGACCAGCGCCGCCGAATTGTCGGAGGCCAGCGACATGAAGACGCCCATCTCGTTCTCGCCCTCGCCGCCGCCGGCCAGGTCCGACAGCGAGCGGAAGGCGATGAACGGCACCTGGTTCGCCCAGGCCACCTGCGCCACGGCGGCCGATTCCATGTCGACCACCTGCGCCTCGAAGGTCGTGGACAGCCAGTCGCGCACCCCCGCATTGTCCATGAAGGACGACCCCGACACGCCGTTCCCGCCCACGCGGATCTGCGGCGCGGTGGTCAGGCAGTCGTTCTGGGCATTGCAGTCGGCCAGATCGGTCGCCTCGGCCACGCGGGCGGCGACCTCCAGCAGGGCCGGGTCGGCGGGAAACCAGAACCGCGTCTCGGGCTCGCCCCGGTCCGAAGCCACGGTCGTTTCGCGCGTGTAGATCATGTCATAGTTCGGAAAGGGCGATTCCAGGAACCCCGGCAGGGCGAAGCCGTCCTCGGTCCGGCGCGCCATGACCGTCTCCAGCCACTGGCCCCACTGGTCCGCCACGACCACGTCGCCGATGTTCAGCGCCGGATCGACCCCGCCCGCGATGCCCGAGAACACGATCGCCTCGATGTCGAACTGCTCCAGCGCCATCTGGGTGGTCATGGCCGCGTTGACCATCGATACGCCCGACAGGAACAGCACGACCTCCTGCCCCGACAGGGTGCCGGTGATGAACTCAGTGCCGTTGATGGTCTGGATTTCCGCGCCCTCCAGGTCAGCCTGCAGGCTGATCCATTCCGGCTCGAAGGCCGACATGACGGCGATGCGGGGCGTGTCGTCGACACCATGCGCGGCCAAGGGCGCGGCAGACAGCATCAGGGCTAGGGCGGGACGGATCATGGGGCGGGCCTTTCACGATATGCAATTCCGCCCCCGGCTTACGCTGCGGCACCCGTGATGGCCAGTGCGGCCGCCCTGTCGCCGCGTCACGGCTTGCCCGTTGCCCAAGGCGCGGGCATCGTGACGCAAATCCAAGGGAGATCATCCATGCTGCCACCGATCCTGCAGGGCCTGCGCATTCCGGTCATAGCCTCGCCCATGTTCATCGTCTCGGGGCCCGACCTGGTCATCGCGCAGTGCAAGGCGGGCATCGTCGGCAGCTTTCCGGCGCTGAACGCCCGCGAAAAGGACGGCGAGCCGTCCATGCTGGACGCCTGGCTGACCCGGATCGAAGAGGAACTGGACCGTCACAACCAAGCGAACCCCGACCACCCCGCCGCGCCCTTCGCGGTCAACCAGATCGTGCATCGCAGCAATGCGCGGCTGGAGCGTGACATCGAGATCTGTCACCGCCACAAGGTGCCGATCTGGATCACCTCGCTTGGCGCGCGGGTCGAGGTGAACCAGGCCGCCCATGACTGCGGCGGGATCGCGCTGCATGACGTGATCAACAACATGTTCGCCAAGAAGGCCGTGGAAAAGGGCGCCGACGGGCTGATTGCGGTGGCGGCGGGCGCGGGTGGGCATGCCGGGCCGCAATCGCCCTTCGCGCTGATCCAGGAGATCCGCGACTGGTTCGACGGGCCGCTGCTGCTGTCGGGCTCGATCGCAACCGGGCGCGCGGTGCTGGCGGCGCAGGTGATGGGGGCTGATCTGGCCTATATCGGCAGCCCGTTCATCGCGACCGAGGAGGCGAACGCCCAGCCCGACTACAAGCAGATGATCGTGGACAGCACGGCGGCCGACATCGTGACCTCGTCGCTGTTCACGGGCGTGTCGGGCAACTATCTGGCGCCGTCGATCCGCAAGGCGGGGCTGGACCCGGACAATCTGGCGGGGGCGGATGCCAGCGCGATGAATTTCAGCGACGGATCGTCGAAGCCCAAGGCCTGGTCCACCATCTGGGGCGCGGGCCAGGGGATCGGCGCGGTGCGGGCGGTGGAACCGGCGGGCGCGCGCATCGACCGGCTGGCTGCGGAATATCAAGCCGCGAAAGAGGCCGTTTCGCGCCTGTGACCTTTGCGGATGGGCGGGATGCTTCCCATATAGGGGATCGAACCGTCCCATCCGTGGAGGACCAGATGGCCTATGAGAAAACCCCCGACGCGATCGCCCGGCTGACCCCGGAGCAGTATCGCGTCACCCAGGAGAACGGCACCGAGCGGGCCTTCACCGGCGAATACGACCACCATTTCGATGCGGGCATCTATGTCGATGTCGTCTCGGGAGAGCCGCTGTTCGTCAGCAGCACGAAATACAATTCCGGTTGCGGCTGGCCCGCCTTCACCAAGCCCATCGACGGCAACGTGACCGAGCATCGCGACACCACCCACGGCATGGTCCGGGTCGAGGTGCGGTCCAAGCACGGCGACAGCCATCTGGGCCACGTCTTCCCAGACGGTCCGCGCGATCAGGGCGGGCTGCGCTATTGCATCAATTCGGCGTCGCTGCGCTTTGTCCCCAAGGACCGGATGGAGGCCGAGGGTTACGGCGACTATCTGGCCCAGGTCGAGGAGGCGCATCATGGTTGAACGTGCGGTTCTGGCCGGTGGCTGCTTCTGGGGCATGCAGGACCTGATCCGGCGCATGCCGGGCGTGATCGCGACGCGCGTCGGTTATTCCGGCGGCGACGTGCCTAACGCGACCTATCGCAACCACGGCACCCATGCCGAGGCGATCGAGATCATGTTCGACCCCGACCTGATCAGTTATCGCCGGCTGCTGGAGTTCTTCTTCCAGATCCACGACCCGTCCACGCCGAACCGGCAGGGCAACGACATCGGGCCGGGCTATCGTTCCGCGATCTATTACGCGGACGAGGCACAGAAGCAGGTGGCGCTGGACACGATCGTGGATGTTGACGCATCCGGCATCTGGCCGGGACGCGTCGTGACCGAGGTCGAACCGGTGGGCGATTTCTGGGAGGCCGAGCCCGAGCACCAGGATTACCTGGAGCGGTTCCCCAACGGCTATACCTGCCATTTCCCGCGCCCTGATTGGGTCCTGCCCAAACGCGACGCGGCCGAGTGAGGCACGGGCGCCCCGGAACGCGGTTCCGGGGCGTTCTCTTGCGTCCCGCGACGGCCGGGGGGCTGC
>NZ_WEKR01000015.1:0-16388 GCF_024105395.1 Paracoccus sp. 08
GCCCCCCCAAGCCCCTGGAAGGTGTGCCATGAAGCTGGTCGATCCCGATGCGCCGTTCTTTCGCCCGCTGTGGGTGCGGGTGATCTGCGTGATCCTGCCGCTGATCTGGGCGGGGGTGGAGCTGTGGTCGGGCAGTCCCGCCTGGGCCATGCTGTTCGGGGCCGCGGGGATCTATCTGGGGCTGGCCCTGTTCGTGTGGCGGCGGCCGGAGCCCTGAGGCCCCGGCCACCCGTATCTTAGGCGGTCAGCGCCGGCGCACCCGTCAGCCAGGCGAAGCCGTTCGCCGGCAGGTGCAGCGTGCCGCCCTCCAGCGTGGCGTTGACCGGGCCGCTGAGGCCGGTATCGCCCGCGACCGCCACCGACAGGGGCATGCGCGACAGGTTGAACACCGCCGTCAGCGCCTGCCCGTCATGGTCGCGGCGGAAGGCCAGGATCGGTTCGGGCATGTCCAGGAAGGCGGTCTTGCCGAAGCGCAGCGCATCGGACGCCTTGCGGAAGGCGATCGTGCCGCGATAGGCGGCCAGCACGCTGTCGTTGCTGTTCTGCTGATGCGCCACGGCGCGGACCGCCTGGTCGTCCTTGACCGGCAGCCAGGGCGCCGCGTCCGAGAACCCCGCATGCGGTTCGCCCTGATCCCAGACCATCGGCGTGCGGCAGCCGTCGCGGCCCTTGACCTCGGGCCAGAAGCGCAGGGCGGGGGGGTCGGTCAGCTCCTCATAGACCAGGGTCGTCTCGGTCTGGCCCAGCTCCTCTCCCTGATAGAGGCAGATCGTGCCGGGGAAGGACAGCAGCATCGCCGCCGCCTGCCGTGCCAGCGCCTCGGGGGATTGCGCATGGTCGGCCCAACGGGACACGTGCCGGATCACGTCGTGGTTCGAGAAGGACCAGCAGGAATGGCTGTCGGGGGCATGATCGTGCACGCCCTCGATCGTGTGCCGGAAATGGCGCGCGGTGAAGTCGGGGCTGAGCATCTCGAAGCTGTAGCACATGTGCAGGCGGTCATCGCCCTGGGTGTAATCGCCCATGATGTCGATGGCGGTCTGGCCGCCGTCGCCGACCTCTCCGACCATCATGCGGGCGTCGTATTCGTCGGTCAGCGCGCGCATGCGTTCCAGGAAGGCGATGTTCTCGGGCTGGTTCTTGGAATGGACGTGGCGCTGAAAGCCGTAGGTCTCGGGGCCCTTGTGGTCGGGATTGGGCGGGTTGTCGCGCAGCTTGGCGTCGTGGAAGTAGTAGTTGACCGTGTCCAGCCGGAACCCGTCGACGCCGCGATCCAGCCAGAATCGCATCGTGTCCAGCAGGGCGTCCTGGACCGCGGGGTTCCACATGTTCAGGTCGGGCTGCTCGATCAGGAAGTTGTGCAGGTAGTACTGGCGCCGGCGCGGCTCCCATTCCCATGCCGGCCCGCCGAAGACGGAGGGCCAGTTCGTGGGCGGCGTGCCGTCGGGCTTGGGGTCGGCCCAGACATACCAGTCGGCCTTGGGGTTGGTGCGGTCGCGGCGGCTTTCCTCGAACCAGGGATGCTTGTCGCTGGAATGACTGATGACCTGGTCGATGATGACCTTCAGGCCCAGGGCGTGCGCGCGGGCGACCATGGCGTCGAAATCGGCCATGCTGCCGAACAGCGGGTCGACGCCGGTATAGTCGGACACGTCATAGCCCATGTCCTTCTGCGGCGAGGTGAAGAAGGGCGACAGCCAGATCGCATCCACACCAAGGCCCGCCACATGGTCCAGCCGGCGCGTGATGCCCGGCAGGTCGCCGATGCCGTCGCCGTCACTGTCCTGAAAACTGCGGGGATAGATCTGATAGATCACCGCGTCGCGCCACCATTCCGCCATCATCGATACCTTTCCGGAAAATCCTGTCGTCGCGGATGACTATAGCGGGATCAAAAAGGAGGTGTTAGCGTTAACCAGACGATTGCCCGAATCTGTGATCGGGCTAAGGTGGGCCGCATGGACAAAAGCAAGAATCCTCCGCATGTTAGCCCCGAAGATCAGGCCCTGCTGGCCCAGGGGCGATGTTCGCAACCGTTTTCAATTCTGGGACCGCGCCCGTTCGGCGACGGTCAGTGGCTGACCGTCTATCACCCCGACCTGGCCGCACTGTCGGCCGTGGGGCCCGATGGAGAGACGGATCTACCGCGCGTGGCGGGCGATCTGTTCGCCGGCCCGATCCCGGCCGGTTCGTATCGGCTGAAGGCCCGGTCGGGCGGCGGCGTCGAATGGACCTTCGACGACCCCTATCGGTTCGCGCCCGTGCTGGGCGAGATGGACCTGCACCTGCTGGCCGAAGGCACGCACAAGCGGCTGTGGCAGGTGCTGGGCGCGCATGTGACCACCCATCAGGGCGTCGCAGGGACCCGCTTTGCGGTCTGGGCGCCCAATGCGCGGCGGGTGTCGGTCGTGGGCCAGTTCAACGGGTGGGACGGCCGGCGCCATCCGATGCGCCGCGTGGGCCAGGGGTTCTGGGAGATCTTCCTGCCCGACCTGGGCGAGGGCACCCTCTACAAGTACGAGGTTCTGGACGCCCATGGCGGGGTCATGCTGAAGGCCGACCCGGTGGGTTTCGGCAGCCAGCATCCGCCCGAGAAGGCCAGCGTGGTGCGCGACATCACCGGCTATGGCTGGAAGGACGCCGAATGGATGGCGCGGCGCGCGCGGGCGCAGGATCGCCGCGCCCCCATCAGCATCTATGAGGTCCATCCGGGCAGCTGGCGGCGCAAGTACGACGATGGCGGGCGGCCGCTCTCCTATCAGGAGATGGCGCGCGACCTGGTCGCCTATGCCAAGGACATGGGGTTCACCCATCTGGAGCTGATGCCGGTCAGCGAGTTTCCGTTCGACGGGTCCTGGGGCTATCAGCCGGTGGGCCTCTATGCGCCGACGATCCGCTTCGGTCCGCCGCATGAGTTCCGCGACCTGGTCGATGCGGCGCACCAGGCGGGGCTGGGGGTGCTGCTGGACTGGGTGCCGGGGCATTTCCCGACCGACGCGCATGGCCTGGCCCGCTTCGACGGGACCGAGCTTTACGAACATGCCGACCCGCGCGAGGGGTTCCACCAGGACTGGAACACGCTGATCTACAACTATGGCCGAACCGAGGTGCAGAACTTCCTGACCGCCAATGCGGTCTACTGGCTGGACGAATACCATATCGACGGGCTGCGCGTGGATGCGGTGGCGTCGATGCTGTACCGCGACTATTCCCGCAAGGCCGGCGAATGGGTTCCGAACAAGGATGGCGGCCGCGAGAACTACGAGGCGATCGCCTTCCTTCAGAACATGAACATCGAGGCTTACGGCGAACAGCCCGGCATCATGACCGTGGCCGAGGAGAGCACGTCATTCCCCAAGGTGTCGGCCCCGGTCGATGCGGGGGGGCTGGGCTTTGGCTTCAAGTGGAACATGGGCTGGATGAACGACACCCTGCGTTACATGAGCCGCGATCCGGTCCACCGCCGCTATCACCACGACCTGATGAGCTTCGGGCTGATGTATGCCTTCAGCGAGAACTTCATCCTGCCGATCAGCCATGACGAGGTCGTCCACGGCAAGGGCAGCCTGCTGCACAAGATGCCCGGCGACGAATGGCAGCAGTTCGCGAACCTGCGCGCCTATTACGGCTTCATGTGGGGGCATCCGGGGAAGAAGCTGCTGTTCATGGGCTGCGAGTTCGGCCAGCCCGAGGAGTGGAACCACAACGGAGAGCTGAACTGGCACGCCGCCGGCCAGCCGATGCACCAGGGCGTGCAGGCGCTGGTGCGCGACCTGAACGGCCTTTACCGCGACACCCCCGCCCTGCACGTCAAGGATGCCGAGCCCGAGGGGTTCCAGTGGATCGCGACCGATCCCGCGCAGTCGACCTATTCCTGGATCCGGCGTGGCGATGCGGGCGATCCGCCGGTGGTGGTGGTCTGCAACTTCACCCCCGTGCCGCGCCTCGGTTTCCGCATCGGCGTGCCGCAGGCGGGGCGCTGGCGCGAGGCGGTGAACMCCGATGCCACCGCCTATGGCGGCAGCGGCATGGGCAATCTGGGCGGCGTCGTGGCGGACGGGGAACCGCAGGACGGTCAGCCGGCTTCGATGGCTGTGACCCTGCCGCCCCTGTCCGTGGTGATCTTCGTGGCGGCAGGCTGAAATCATGAGGGAGGAGAGGACCATGGTGGAAACGCAACGGCTGACGCGCCGGGCGATGGCATTCGTGCTGGCGGGGGGCCGGGGCAGTCGCCTGAAGGAACTGACCGACCGGCGCGTCAAGCCCGCCGTCTATTTCGGCGGCAAGACCCGCATCATCGACTTTGCCCTGTCGAACGCGATGAATTCCGGCATCCGCAAGATCGCCATCGCCACGCAGTACAAGGCCCACAGCCTGATCCGGCATTGCCAGCGCGGCTGGAACTTCTTCCGGGCCGAACGCAACGAGTTCCTGGACATCCTGCCCGCCAGCCAGCGCACGTCCGAGGACCATTGGTACCGCGGCACGGCCGATGCGGTCACCCAGAACATCGACATCGTGGACGATTACGACGTCGATTACATCGTCATCCTGGCGGGCGACCACATCTACAAGATGGACTACGAGATCATGCTGCGCGAGCATGTCGAAAGCGGCGCGGACGTCACCGTGGGCTGCCTGACCGTGCCCCGGATGGAGGCCACGGCCTTTGGCGTGATGGACGTGGACGCCACGGGTCGGATCGTGTCCTTCCTGGAGAAGCCCGCCGATCCGCCCGCCATGCCGGGCGAGCCGGACAAGGCGCTGGCCTCGATGGGCATCTATGTCTTCAACTGGGCCTTCCTGCGCGACCTGCTGCTGCGCGATGCGCAGGACCCCAATTCCAGCCACGATTTCGGCACCGACCTGATCCCAGACATCGTCAAGAACGGCAAGGCGATGGCGCATCGGTTCGACACGTCCTGCGTGCGCGAGGCGCATGCGCCAGCCTATTGGAAGGACGTGGGCACGGTCGACGCCTTCTGGCAGGCCAACATCGCGCTGACCGACTTTACCCCGGACCTGAACCTGTGGGACCGCGACTGGCCGATCTGGACCTATTCCGAAAGCGTGCCGCCCGCCAAGTTCATCCATGACGAGACCGACCGCCGCGGCCTTGCCGTGTCGTCGATGGTGTCCGGGGGCTGCATCATCTCGGGGACCGAGGTGCGCAATTCGCTGCTGTTCACCGAGGTGCACACGAACAGCTATGCAGTCCTGGATCACGCTGTGGTGCTGCCCTACGTGACGGTGAACCGCCATGCCCGGCTGCGCAACGTCGTGATCGACAGCCGCGTGGTCATCCCCGAGGGCCTGATCGTCGGAGAGGACCCCGATGCCGATGCCCGATGGTTCCGCGTCAGCGAGGGCGGCGTGACCCTGATCACCCAGGACATGCTGGACCGAAGGGCGGCATCCCTGTGATGCGGGTGCTGTCGGTCGCCTCCGAGATCGCCCCCCTGGTCAAGACCGGGGGGCTTGCCGACGTCACGGGCGCGCTGCCCGCCGCCCTGGCGGGCGTGGGCGTCCACATGCGCAGCCTGGTCCCCGGCTATCCCGCAGTGATGGCCGCACTGCAGGAAGCCGAGGCCGTCCATGCCTTCGACGACCTGTTCGGCGGGCCCGCGGTCCTGCTGCAGGGGCGGGGCGCGGGGCTGGACCTGTTGGTGATCGACGCACCCCATCTGTATGGCCGCCCCGGCAACCCCTATCTGGGCCCCGACGGGCGCGACTGGCCGGATAACCCGGAACGCTTTGCCGCGCTGTCCTGGGTGGGCGCGCATGTCGCGGCCCATGGCGCGGCCGGATGGCGCCCCCAGGTGCTGCACGGTCACGACTGGCAGGCGGGCTTCATGACCGAATACCTGCCGCGCATGGGCGGGGCCGATGTGCGGACGGTGCTGACCATCCACAACATCGCCTTCACCGGGTCGACCGATCCGGGGCGGCTGCATTCGCTGCGCCTGGACCCCGCGCGGTTCTACAGCGAGGGGTACGAGTTCTGGGGCGGCATCTCGGCGCTGAAGGCAGGGCTGATGGGCGCGGACGCGCTGACCACCGTGTCGCCCAGCTATGCGGACGAATTGATGACGCCGGAATTCGGCATGGGCCTGGACGGGGTCATGCGCCACCGGCAGGCCGCCCTGACCGGCATCCTGAACGGCATCGACGAACAGGCCTGGGACCCCGCGACCGACCCGGCCATCGTTCCTTTCGCCGACCCGGCGGGCAAGGCCGCCGCCAAGGCCGCGTTGCAGGCGGAGCTGGGCCTGCCGCAGGCGGAGGGGCCGCTTTGCGTGATCGTGTCGCGGATGACCCATCAGAAAGGACTGGACCTGGTGCTGGAGACGCTGCCCGCGCTGATGGCGGCGGGCGGTCAGCTGGCGGTCCTGGGGTCGGGCGATCCGGGCCTGGAACAGGCGTTCCGGCAGGCGGCGGCGGACCCGAACGTGGCCGTGCGCATCGGTTATGACGAGGCGTTCTCTCATCGGCTGATTGCCGGGGGGGACGCGATCCTGGTGCCGTCGCGGTTCGAACCCTGCGGGCTGACGCAGATGTACGGACTGCGCTATGGCACCATCCCGGTCGTCGCGCTGACCGGCGGGCTGGCCGACACGGTCATCAACGCCTCGCCCGCGGGGCTGGCGCGCGGCGTGGCCACGGGCATCCAGTTCGCGCCCGTCACGGCGGTGGCGCTGCGCGGGGCGCTGATGCGGCTGGCGACCCTTTACGCGGACCGGGATACCTGGTCCCGGATGCAGGCCAACGCCATGGCCCATCCCGTCGGGTGGGGGCAGTCGGCCCGTGCCTATGCCGATCTCTATGCAAGGCTGACCCATCCGTCATGACCCAGACCATCGCGATGACCGCAGGGCGCCCCACGCCCCTGGGTGCGACCTTCGACGGCGCGGGGGTGAACTTTGCGGTGTTCTCTCAGCATGCCGAACGCGCCGTGCTGTGCCTGTTTGACGAACGCAACCGAGAGACGCGGGTCGATCTGCCCGAACGCGAGGGCCATGTCTGGCACGGCCATGTCGAGGGGCTGCGCCCCGGCCAGAAATACGGCTTTCGGATGCACGGCCCCTATCGCCCCCACGAAGGGCATCGCTTCAACGCGCGCAAGCTGTTGATAGACCCCTATGCCAAGCGGCTGACGGGACGGCCCGCCGCGCATGACGCGTTGATGGGATACCGGGTCGGGCATCACGATGCCGACCTGTCCTTCGACCGCCGCGACAGTGCGCAGCACATGCCGAAGTCGGTGGTCGTGGACCCCAGCTTCGCCTGGGGCGACGACCGTGCCCTGCACCGGCCCCTGTCGGAGACGGTGATCTATGAGGCGCATGTCAAGGGACTGACCGCGGGGCGCACCGATATCGGGCATCGCGGCAGCTATCTGGCGATGGCGTCCGAGCCCGTCCTGGATCACCTGACGCGGCTTGGCGTCACCGCGATCGAGCTGCTGCCCGTCCATGCCTTTGCCGACGACCGCTTTCTGACTGACAGGAAGCTGACGAATTTCTGGGGCTACATGTCCTATGGGTTCTTCGCGCCGGAACCGCGCTACATGCAGACGGGCGACATCGCCGAGTTCCAGCAGATGGTCGCACGGTTCCACAAGGCCGGGATCGAGGTGATCCTGGACGTCGTCTACAACCACACTGCCGAAGGGAACGAACTGGGCCCGACCCTGTCGTTCCGCGGGCTGGACAACGCGTCCTATTACCGCCTGGCCGAGGATCGGCGGTTCTATGTCAACGATGCGGGCACCGGCAACGTGCTGAACCTGGACAGCCCCTTCACGCTGCGGCTGGTAATGGATTCGCTGCGATACTGGGTGCAGGTGATGCATGTGGACGGGTTCCGCTTTGACTTGGCATCCGTGCTGGGGCGCACGCGCGGCGTGTTCGACCGCGACGCGCCGCTGTTCCGTGCCATCCGCCAGGACCCGGTCCTGAACCGCGTCAAGCTGATCGCAGAACCTTGGGACATCGGGCCGGGCGGATACCAGCTGGGCGCCTATCCTGCGCCCTTCGCGGAATGGAACGACCGCTATCGCGACCAGATCCGCGGGTTCTGGCGGGGCGATCCGGGCCTGATCGGCAAGCTGGCCAAGCGGGTGGCGGGATCGGCCGCGCGGTTCGACCATGACGGTCGCCCCGCGACCAGTTCGGTGAATTTCGTGGCCGCCCATGACGGCTTCACGCTGATGGACACGGTCAGCTTCAACGACAAGCACAACGAGGCCAACGGCGAGGAGAACCGCGACGGCCACAACCACAACCTGTCCGACAACATGGGCGCCGAAGGCCCGACCGACGATCCCGCGATCACCGCCGCGCGCGACCGCCGCCGCCGCAACCTGATCGCCACGCTGATGCTGTCCCAAGGCACGCCCATGCTGCTGGCCGGCGACGAGCTGGGAAACAGCCAGGGCGGCAACAACAACGCCTATGCCCAGGACAACCCGACGGGCTGGGTCGACTGGGACGGCGCGGACCCGGCCTTCCTGGACTTCGTGCGCCGCGTCATCGCGTTCCGGCGCGCGCATCCGATCCTGCGGCAGAAGCGGTTCCTGCACAGCCAGCCGCGCGAACAGGACGGTCTGCCCGACCTGTTCTGGCGCCGGGCCGATGGCGCGCCGATGACGCCCGACGACTGGAACGACCCCGACCGCCGCCTGCTGGCGGCCGAGATGCGCATGGCATCCGGCACGCCCGCCTATGCGGCCCTGCCGGGAGCGGTCTTCCTGGTCTTCAACAACGGCCCCGAGGCGCAGGTCCGCCTGCCCGACGCGCCCGATGGCCGCTGGCGCCGCCGCCTGGACAGCGCGCGGGACGACGACCCGGACCTGCCTGCCCAGGACCTTGAACCCATCGCCGCCGACAGCGTCGCGGCCTTCGTGCTGACCACCCCGAGCGTATCATGACCCAAGCCCCTTCGATCTTCGACATGCGCCTCGCGCGCAGCGCGCCCGACCTGTGGCCCATGCTGGAACGCCTGTACGGCGATCGCCCCGATTACGACGCCTTCTGCGCCGAGCTGGAGGCCGCGCTGCGCGAGGGCTGGGCCGCGCGTCCCGCCGACCTGAAGCGCCTGGACCTGATGCGCGACCTGGAACCCGACTGGTTCCAGCGGTCTGGCATGGCGGGCTATGTCTTCTACATCGACCGCTTTGCGGGGACGCTGTCGGGGGTGCATGGCCGGCTGGATTACCTGCGCGATCTGGGCATCAGCTATGTCCACCTGATGCCCTGCCTGATGCCGCGGCCGGGCGACAGCGATGGCGGCTATTCGGTGATGGACTATCGCCAGATCAACCCGGCCTTCGGGCGCATGGCCGACCTGACGCGGCTGGCGGGCAGCCTGCGCGAACGGGGCATGTCGCTGTGTGTGGATCTGGTGCTGAACCACACCGCGCAGGAACACGAATGGGCGCGGCGCGCGGCGGCGGGTGATCCCGACTATCAGGACATGTACCTGATGTTCGACGAC
The DNA here is from genome assembly GCF_024105395.1 of Paracoccus sp. 08. Classification (NCBI taxonomy): domain Bacteria; kingdom Pseudomonadati; phylum Pseudomonadota; class Alphaproteobacteria; order Rhodobacterales; family Paracoccaceae; genus Paracoccus; species Paracoccus sp. 08. The sequence goes on from NZ_WEKR01000015.1 coordinate 9,496, forward strand.
GACACGCTGCCCCGCGCCTATGAGGCGTCGCTGATCGAGATCTTTCCCGAGACCGCGCCGGGCAGCTTCACCCATCACCCCGAATTCGGCAAATGGGTCTGGACCACGTTCAACGCCCATCAATGGGACCTGAACTGGGCCAACCCGCGGGTGTTCCTGGAGATTGTGCAGATCATGCTGAACCTGGCCAACAAGGGCGTCGATGTTCTGCGCCTGGACGCGGTGGCCTTCATGTGGAAGCGCATGGGCACCACCTGCCAGTCCCAGCCCGAAGTCCATCTGATCCTGCGCGCCTTGCGCGCCTGCACCCGGATCGCGGCCAGCGCGGTGATCCATCTGGAGGAGGCCATCGTCGGCCCGGCCGAGATGCTGACCTATTTCGGGCGCGGCGAACATGACGGGCGCGAGGGGAACCTCTGCTATCACAACAGCCTGATGGTCCAGTACTGGTCAGCCTTGGCCACGCGCGACACGCGGCTGATGACACATGTGCTGCGCACGCATTTCCCGCGCGTGCTGACGAACGCGACCTATGCAACGTACATCCGCTGTCATGACGACATCGGATGGGCGATCACGGACGAGGACGCGGGCGCCCTGGGCCTGTCGGGGGCGGCGCATCGCGCCTTCCTGTCGGATTTCTATGATGGCAGCTATCCGGGCAGCTTCGCCCGCGGCGTGCTGTTCCAGCAGAACCCCGAGACGGGCGACAAGCGCATTGCCGGCAGCTTTGCCGCACTGGCGGGGCTGGAGGCCGGTCTGGCCGCGGGCGATCCGCTGGCGGTCGACCGGGCCGTGGACCGTATCCTGCTGGGCCATGCGCTGATCGCTTCCTTTGGCGGCATCCCCCTGATCTACATGGGGGACGAACTGGCGATGGTGAACGACCACGGCTATCTGGACGTGCCCGAGCATGCGCATGACAGCCGCTGGATCAACCGCCCCGCCATGGACTGGGACCGCGCCGCCCGCGCAAGCGCCGACCCCGCCACGCCCGAGGGCCGCGTCCTGCACGGCACCCGCGCCATCCTGGCCGCGCGCCGGTCCTGTGACCGCCTGCATGGCGGGCATCCGACCGAAATTCTGGACTGCGGCAACGCCGCGCTGCTGGCATTCGCACGCCGCGCGCCCCAGGGCGGCATTCTGTGTCTTTTCAACTTCACGGAAAGCTGGCAACAGGTCAGCGGCGACTGGTTGCGCTTTCAAGGCGTGACGGACATGCGCGACATTCTGTCGGACGCGACGGTGACGCTGCATGACGACATGCTGGCATTGCCACCCTATGGCCGCGTCTGGTTGTCCTGATTTTTCCCTGCGCAAGAGGCGGAATGTGACCCAATCCCTGTCGGCACAGGATCTGCGCGATCAGATCCTGCATCACCTGACCCACACCCAGGGCCGCGGCCCGGAATTCGCAACCGTTTTCGATTGGCGCCTTGCCGTCAGCTATACGGTGCGCGACCTGATGGTCGGCCCCTGGGTCGGCGCCATCCGTGCCGCCCGCGATCAGGGCGCCAAGCGGGTCTATTACCTGTCGATGGAATTTCTGATCGGCCGCATCCTGGGCGATGCGATCATCAACCTGAACCTGGAGCCCGCCATGGGCGAGGCGCTGACCCTGCTGGGTCTGGACGAGCAGGTGATCCTGGACGACGAACCCGACGCGGCCCTAGGCAACGGCGGGTTGGGGCGTCTGGCGGCGTGTTTCATGGAATCGCTGTCGTCGCTGTCCTGCCCGGCCTTCGGCTATGGCATCCGCTATGAGCACGGCCTGTTCCGCCAGCGCTTCGAGGGCGGCCAGCAGGTCGAGACCCCCGAGGATTGGCTGAACCAGCCGCATCCGTGGGAATTCGTGCGCATCAACTACAGCTACGAGATCGGGTTCAAGGGTCATGTCGACACGGTCGACGGCCATGCCGTCTGGCATCCGGGCGAAAGCGTCGTGGCGCGTGCCTATGACACGCCGGTCATCGGCTGGGGCGGGGACTGGGCCAACACGCTGCGGCTGTGGGGGGCGCATCCGACGACGCTGCTGGACCTCAAGCGCTTCAACGCGGGCGATCACACGGCCGCGGCCGAACCCGAGGCGCTGGCCCGCACGCTGTCGCGCGTTCTTTATCCCGACGACACCACGGAGTCAGGCAAGGAATTGCGCCTGAAGCAGGAATATTTCCTGACCTCGGCCGCGTTGCAGGACATCCTGGCGCGGTTCCTGGCCGAACATGGCGACCTGGAGATCCTGCCGGACAAGGTCGCGATCCAGCTGAACGACACCCATCCCGCCATCGCGGGGCCCGAGCTGATCCGCCTGCTGATGGACGTGCATGGCCTGGCCTTCGACCGCGCGCAGGACCTGGCGCGGCGGACGCTGAACTATACCAACCACACCCTGCTGCCCGAGGCGTTGGAGCGGTGGTCCACCTGGCTGATGGGTCGCGTGCTGCCCCGGCACATGCAGATCATCCAGATGATCGACGAGGATCACCGCAAGACCACCAACCGCCCCGCCCATATCGGCATCGTGCATGGCGACCAGGTCCACATGGGAGAGCTGGCCTTCATCATGGCGGGCCGCGTGAACGGCGTGTCCGCGCTGCACACCGATCTGGTCAAGGACACGGTCTTTGCCGACCTGCACAAGCTGCATCCCGACCGGATCGTGAACCAGACCAACGGCGTAACGCCGCGCCGCTGGCTGCGCATGTCGAACCCGGCGCTGACGCGGCTTCTGGACGACACCATCGGCACCGGCTGGACCAAGGACCTGGACCAGCTGGCGGGACTTGAGACCCATGCCGGCGACGCCACCTTCCTGGAACATCTGCGGGGCGCCAAGCGCGCCAACAAGGTCGCCCTGTCCGACGGGTTGCTGGCAGGGCTGGGCGTCAAGGCCGACCCGGACGCGATCTTCGACGTCCAGATCAAGCGCATCCATGAATACAAGCGCCAGCTGCTGAACGTGCTGGAGGCGATCGCCCTGTGGAAGCGCATCCATGACAGCCCGAACGGCGACTGGACGCCCCGCGTCAAGATCTTCGGCGGAAAGGCGGCGCCGGGATACTGGCTGGCGAAGTCGGTGATCCACCTGATCAACGACGTGGCCGCCAAGATCAACAACGACCCGGTCACGGCAAAGTACCTGCAGATCGCCTATCCGCCGAACTACAACGTCTCGATGGCCGAGGACCTGATACCCGCCGCCGATCTGTCCGAACAGATCAGCACCGCGGGCAAGGAGGCGTCGGGCACCGGCAACATGAAGTTCACCATGAACGGCGCGCTGACCATCGGCACGCTGGACGGCGCCAACGTCGAGATCCGCGAGCATGTGGGCCCCGAGAACTTCTTCCTGTTCGGCCTGACCGCCGAGGAGGCCGCGGCGGAAAAGGCCCGCCCCGGCCATGCCCGCGCCGCGATCGAGGCGTCCGAGGACATGAAGATCGCCCTGCAGCTGATCGCCGAAGGTCAGTTCGGCCGGGCCGACAGCTATTACACGCTGCTGGACCGGACCTGGAACGACGACCCGTTCCTGGTCGCGTCCGATTTCGACAGCTATTTCGCGACGCAGCGGGCGGTGGACCGGGCCTATGCCGATCATGCGGCCTGGGACCGGATGGCGGCCCTGAACATCGCGCGGTCTGGGTTCTTCTCGTCCGACCGGACGATCCGGGGATACATGCGCGACATCTGGCACGCGGTGCCGGTCGTGCCCGCATGATGCCAAAGGCCCCCGTCACCGGGGGCCTTTTTCCTGTCAGGCGCGGAAGCGCTGTGCCGATGGCAGGTACTGCATCAGCAGCCAATATGTGACCCCCGCCGGGATCAGGCTGGCATACCAGCTGATGCCCGAAAAGATCAGCGCGACGATGACGCCCACCACGGTCGCGATGACCGCCGCCGGGTTCCAGCCGCGATAGGGGCCGTCGGCATCGTAATGGTGGTCAAGGTTCAGGGTCTGACGGCGGATCACGAAATAGTCGACCACCAGGATCGCGAAGATCGGCCCCAGGAAGGCGCTGTAGGTCTGGATGAACAGGCCCAGCCCCGCCGCGGATTCGTCGCGCACCAGCAGCCAGGGGAAGGTTGCGAAGGCCAGAAGGCCCACGATGACGGCGGCCGATTTGAACGACAGCTTGAACACGTCCATCATCGCATAGGCGGGCGGCACCACGTTGTTCAGGATGTTGGTCGTCACCTGCGCAAAGGCGATGAACAGCAGCGTCACCACCAGCAGGATCGGGTTGTCCACCGCGCTGGAGAAGACCTTGATCGGGTCGACCTCTCCGGTGGCCGAGGACACCATCAGGCCGATCATCCCCATGAACAGCGTCGCGGGCAGGATCGAGTTGGCATAGATCACCACCTGCCGCACCGATCCCACGCGGTGCTGCAATTCGCGCGAATAGTCCGACACGTTCAGCATCATCGTGGAATAGACGCCCAGGAACAGCATCGTGGCCCCCCAGAACGGCGCGCCCCAGGTGCCTTCGGCCTGGATCAGGTTGGTGCTGATCTGGTCGCCATACTGCCCGATCACGCTGAAGAACATGTAGATCAGCGCGCCGATGATGAACACGGCGCCGATGTTCTCCAGCCACTTGATGCCGTGGAAACCCAGCACCGACAGGGCGATCTGCAGGAACTGGAAGCCTATGAAGAACACCCAGATGTTGGAGTAGCCGAACATCGTTTCGGAGACGAGGTTCAGGGCGCCGGCGCCGATCCAGCTTTGAAAGCCGTACCAGACGATCGCCGGGACCGATCGCACCAGCGCGGGCAGCCGCGTCCCGGCAAAGCCGAAGGACGACCGGGCCTGCACCATGAAGGGGATGCCGTACTTGTGGCCCGCGCGCCCGTTGATCATCAGCGCAAGGCCGATGACCGTGCAGCCGATGGCGATGGCCACGACGGTCTGGATCAGGTTCAGCGTGCCCACCAGCCCCGATCCGACGGTGAAGGTGCCGATGCTGACGCAGCCGCCCAGCCAGGCGAACAGGTAGGACCAGGGGTCCATGATGCGGGTGGTCTGCGGGGCAAGGCTCTCCTCGCCCGGTCTTTTGTCGTCTAGGGCATGTGGGGCGTGATCGGCGATCGTTCCGGTATGGGTCATGGGGATACTCCCTGTATGGAGATGGCGGATTTCTTATTTTTGGATCGGGTGCGCATAGGCCCCGATCTTGGAGGTCAGCAGCCCGGCGCCGACCAGCGCCTCGGCGAACTTGGTGGCGACGGTCACGCCGTCGATGACGGGAATTCCCGTCTCGTGGCTCAGCCATTCGGTCAGGTCGGACATGCCGGCGCATCCCAGAACGACGGCTTCGCAACGGTCCTCCTCGATGGCGCGCAGGATTTCGGCACGAACCAGCTGCCGTGCATTCGATCCGGGCTCTTCCAGGGCCAGCACCGGAATTTCCGCCGACCGGACGCGACGGCACTGGTGGTCAAGGCCGTACTTGCGCACCAATTCCTCGATCACCGGGACGGAGCGGGGCAGGGTGGTGACGATGGAGAACGACGTGGCGATCATGCTGGCGGCCTTGATGCCCGCCTCGCAGATGCCCAGCACGGGGCCGGTCGCGACCTCGCGGCAGGCGCCGATGGCGGGATCGTCGAAACAGGCGACCACGATGGCGTCGGCGCCCTCGGCCTGGGCCTGCTGCACCTCGCGCAGCAGGTGGGCGGCGGACATCACCTCGTCGAAATGGCCCTCGATGCTGGCGGGGGCGCCATGGGCGGTGCGGCCCTCGACATCGGTGCCGGGGGCGGCCACCGCGCGGGCCGATGCCAGGATCTTGTCGGTCATCGATGCGGTGGAGTTGGGGTTGATCACGACCAGCTTCATTGGCGTCTCCGTGTTCCTGAGTCGCCCTATTGTTACCAAGAATTGTTAACAATCTATAATCATATTTTTCTGCCGTCTTTCCGGGCGGAACAATGTTGCGAAGGCCCAAGGAAGGTGCAAATTGGAAACCATGGACAAGCCCTTGGAAACACTGATCGTGGACAGCATCCTGGACGCCATCGCCGATCAGCGGCTGCGCGCGGGGACCAAGCTGGGCGAACAGGCGCTGTCGGATATCTTTGCCTGCAACCGCGCCCATGTGCGGCGTGCGCTGTCGATGCTGACCGGCTGGCAGGTCGTGGATCACCTGCCCAATCGCGGCGCCTATGTCGCGACGCCCACCCCGCAGGATGCGCGCGACGTCTTTCAGGCCCGCCGCGCGATCGAGACGACGATCTGCCGCAATGCCGTCCGGCTGGCCGACGCGCAGGACCTGGCCGACCTGCAGGCGCATCTGGCGGCCGAGGATGCGGCCCGCGGGCAGGACAACCGCCCCGCCGCCATCCGCCTGTCGCGCGGGTTTCACATCCTGTTGGCGCGGATCGGGCGCAACCCGGTGCTGACCCGCTATCTGGACGAGTTGACGATGCGGTCGTCGCTGATCATCGGCCTGTACGCCCAGGGCCACGCCACGCTGTGCGCCGAGGATGAGCATGCGAACATCGTCGCGGCCATCGCCGCGCGGGACGAGCGGCGGGCCCTGTCCCTGCTGGATACGCACCTGCGCCATATCGAGGCGGGGATCCGGTTCGACGACGCGTTGCCGGTGACGGGCGCGCTGTCGGCGGCGTTGCGGGGGCGCTAGCGGTCCAGGCCGGTGCGGCGGGCGGCGATCCGTTCCAGTGCCTGAAAGCCTTCGTGGATCAGCACCGCGATGATGCCGACGACCAGCCCGCCCTGCAGGACGAAGGCCGTGTTCGACGACAACAGGCCCGCGATGATCACCTCGCCCAGGGTGCGGGCCGCGACGGTCGAGCCGATCGTGGCCGTGCCAAGCGAGATCACCGCCGTCAGCCGCATTCCCCCCAGGATCACCGGCAGGGCCAACGGC
>NZ_WEKR01000015.1:16406-63412 GCF_024105395.1 Paracoccus sp. 08
ACCACAGCCGCTGGCGATGGGTCAGGCCCATGCCGCGCGCGGCCTCGGCCACGTTGGCGGGCTGGGTGGTCAGGCCTGCCAGGGTGTTCTCGAACACCGGCAGCAGGCCGTAGAGGAACAGCGCCACCAGGGTCGGCCCGGCGCCGAAGCCCATGATCGGCACGGCCAGTGCCAGCACCGCCACGGGCGGAAAGGTCTGGCCCACGCTGGTGATGGTGCGCGCCAGTGGCAGGAACTCGCGCCCCGCGGGCCGCGTCACCAGCACCGCCAGCACCAGCGCCACCACGGTTGAGGCGATGACCGCCAGCCCGACCAGCGCCAGATGCGACAGGGTCAGCGACCAGAGCGGGGTCTGGGTATAGATCGCGGGCGCATTGTTGCGGGTGAAGGGTTGAAAGACCGGCGCGAACCAGCCCGGCGCGATCAGGAAGGCCAGCAGCAGAACCGCGGCCATGGCCAGCAGGATGCGTCCGATCATTCCGCCGCCCGGGCCTGCGGGGCGGCCTGGGCGCGCAGGGCGGCCAAGGTGATGACGCCGCCGCCTTCGACCGGCAGGGCGTCGCGCCCGCTCCACAGGCATTCGGCCAGCGCGTCGCGCAGGCTGGCCTCGCGCGGCAGGGCGGGGCCGTCGGCCTGGCCCTCGCGCGCCAGGGCAAAGGCCGGGGTCAGCGACAGCAGGTGGAAGGGACGCTGATCCAGCCCGATCAAGTCGCGCACGAAGGGCGTGGCGGGGGCGGTCAGAATCTCGGACGGGGGGGCGTATTGGACCAGGCGGCCCTTGTCCATGACGGCGATGCGGTCGCCCAAGGTCACCGCCTCCTCCATGTCGTGGGTGACCAGGATCAGCGTGGTGCCAAGCCGGCGCTGGATGTCGCGCAGGTCGGCCTGCGCCTTGGCGCGGATCACCGGGTCCAACGCGCCAAAGGGCTCGTCCATCAGCAGCAGGTCGGGCTTCGCCGCCAGCGCACGGGCAACGCCCACGCGCTGCTGCTGGCCGCCGGACAGCTCATGGGGCATGCGGTCGCGGAACTGGTCGGGCGCCATCTGGAACAGGGTCAGCAGCTCGTCCACCCGGTCGCGGATTGCGGTCTGGTCCCAGCCCAGCAGGCGCGGGACGGTGGCGATGTTCTGGCCCACGGTGCGATGCGGGAAAAGCCCGTGGCCCTGGATCGCATAGCCGATGCGGCGCCGCAGCAGATGGGGCGCGACCTCGCGCGTGTCCTGCCCGTCGATCAGCACGCGCCCGGCCGAGGGTTCGACCAGGCGGTTGATCATGCGCAGCAGCGTCGTCTTGCCCGAGCCCGAGGTGCCGACCAGCGCCGCGATCTGGCCGGGTTCGACCGTCAGGCTGACATCGTCGACCGCGGCGCGGCCGTCATAGAGGCGGGTCAGGTTCTGGATGTCGATCATGCGGACCTCCGGCTGGAACGCACCAGCAGATCAAGGGCAATGCCGGCGATCAGCGCCAGCGCGATGGTGGGCAGGGCGCCCAGCAGGACCAGATCCATCGCGGTCTGGTTCAGGCCCTGAAAGACGAAGGTCCCGAAGCCGCCGCCGCCGATCAGCCCGGCGATGACCGCCAGCCCGATATTCTGGACCAGCACGATCCGCACCGCCGCCAGCAGCACCGGCAGGGCCAGCGGGATCAGCACCTGCAGCATCAGCTGCGTCCGCGTCAGGCCCAGGCCGATCGCGGCCTCGCGCGTGGCGGGGTTCACGCCGGTCAGCCCGGTCAGCGTGTTCGACACGACCGGCAGCAGCGAATAGAGAAACAGCGCGACCAGCGCCGGGAACAGGCCGATGCCCGCCACCCCCGCCTGCGCGGCGCCGGGCACATTGGCCGCGATCCAGCCGAAGACGGGGATCATCACGCCGAACAGTGCCAGCGACGGGATCGTCTGCAGGATGTTCAGCACCGACAGAACCGGTCCCCTAAGCTGCCGCGCCTGATAGAGCGCGACCCCAAGCGGCAGCCCGATCAGCAGCGCCAGCGCCAGTGACCCAAAGGCCAGCGTCAGATGCGCCCGCGCCTCGCGCAGAAAGATGTCCTGTCGGGCGGCGTATTCACGCATGACGGACACCCCGTCCAGCGCGCCCGACCCCAGGATCGCGCCGATCGCGACGACCGCCCCTACCAGGATCAGCCAGCGCAGCCACAGCGCCGGGTTCATCCGCGCCAGCGCATCGGCCAGCATCAGGGCGAAGGCCAGTGCTATCAGCCAGAACCCGACCGATGGCGCGACGCGGGCCAAGGTGTTGTCGGGCGGGGTCAGATGCGTCGCCGCCGCGCCCAAGGTCAGCAGCACCGCCAGCAACGCCACCGCACCAGCCCCAAGGCGCAGCGCGGGCGGCCAGCGCAGGCAGCCCGCAACCAGCACCGCGGCCAAGGCCACGGTCAGGATCAGTCCGTGGGGCAGGGCGGCGGTCAGGGACAACCCCTCGCCCAGCACGATGCGGTTCGGCTTGAACTGCACCAGCGGCAGGGCCAGCCCGGCCAGACCGATCACCGCAAACAGCAGGCCGGGCCGGTCCAGCCGCGCGCGCATCAGTCCAGAAAGCCCGCTTGGGTCAGGTGGTCGCGCGCGACGGTGGCGGCGGGTTCGCCGCCGATCTGGATGCGGCCGTTCAGCTCCTGCAGGGTCTCAAGGTCCAGCGACGAGAAGATCGGCGCCAGGATGTCGGGGATCTCCGGATGCGCCTCAAGAACCTCGGCGCGGATGATCGGAGCGGGCTGATAGACGGGCTGCACGCCCTTGTCGTCCTCCATCACCACCAAACCGGCGGGCGCGATGCCGCCATCGGTGCCATAGACCATCGCCGCGTTCACGCCCGAGGTCTGCTGCGCCGCCGCCGCGATGGTCGCGGCCGTGTCGCCGCCCGACAGCTGCACAAGCTGGTCGGGGCTCATGGTGAAGCCATAGGTTTCCTGAAACGCCGGAAGCGCCGCGGCCGAAGTCACGAATTCGGTCGATGCCGCCAGCTTGACGTCGCCGCCCCCCGCGATCCATTCGCCCATCTGGGTCATGGTTTGCAGATCGTTTTCGGTCGCGACGTCCTGGCGCAGGGCGATGGCCCAGGTGTTGTTCGCGGGCGAGGGTTGCAGCCAGACGATGTCGTTCTGTTCCAGATCCAGCTCGGCCACGCGCTTGTAGCCGGCTTCGGCATCCTTCCAGACATCGCTGTCGGCCTGGTTGAAGAAGAACGCGCCGTTGGCGGTGTATTCCGGATAGATGTCGATCTGCCCCGAGGTGATCGCGTCGCGCATGATCGGGGTGCCGCCCAGCTGCAGGCGATCCTGCACCGGCAGGCCCGCATCCTGCAGCGCCAGCAGGATCATGTTGCCCAGAAGGCCACCCTCGGTATCGATCTTGGAGGACACGGTGATGTCCTGGGCACCGGCGGCGCCGCCGAGGCCGATCAGCAGCGCGGCAAGGGGGGTAAGGGCTTTCATGCGGATCTCCTGTCGCGCGGACGGCATTGTTGGGCTCGACAATGCAAATGCCCGCGCGGCGATTTGGTTCCGGCATGGATGGGTAGGATCCTGTCGTCCCGCCCATGGCGATCCGACCGACCGGGGCTGACCCGTGCCGCACCGGATGCCGGTCGTCCGTCGGTCACGGACGCGCCGGCCCGGCCTCAGCCGCCGATGCTGCGCCCCGCGCTGGACCCGCCGAACCCGCCGCGCGACGCGGCCGTGGCCCGCGTCATCGGCGCCTGTCCCGCGGTCGGCGCGGGCCGCGTGAAGTTCTGCGACGACATCGACGCACGCCCGGCATTGCTGCCGAAATTGGTGGTGCCGGCGGCGTTGGTGAAGCCGCCCTGCGCATTGCGGTACATCGGCTGCGAGGCCGCCATCCCGCCGCCCGCGCGACCCAGCATGCTGCCGATCAGATAGCCCGCCAGCAGCGGCATGAAGATGCTGCCCGACCCGCCCTGCGACACCTGCTGATCCTCGGACCCGCAATTGCCGGCACCGTGCTGCTCCTCGCAGACGGCCAGGCTGTCATAGCGGGGCGCGGCCTCGACATGCAGGGCCTCGGCCTCGGCAAAGGCCTGGCTGCACTGATCGGCAGTCACCAGGCCGCCGTTCACCGCCGCCGCCTGGCAGCTGGCAAGGTCCGGAAAGGCCTGCGCCTCGACCTGTTCGTCCCGGCAGCCCGCGACGGTGAAGGCGGCCGCCCCCAGAATGGTCAGGGCGACGGTCCGTGAACGTGTCCTCATGGAAATCCTCCTTGGCGGGTCAGCCCGCGATGAAATGCGGCTTGAAGCGCGACAGGTCCTGGGTGATGCGGGCGCGATCCTCTCGGATGCCGATGCCGGCGCAGGCATCGCCCACGATCCAGGCGCCGATGACCGGGCGGAAACCCTCGAATTCGGGCAAGGGGTGATAGGCCTGCACGATCCGCGCATGCCCGTCGTAATCATGGTTGTCCGACGCTTCGGTAACGGCGCCGTTCTCAACGATGACGACGCCCGCGCCTTCGCGCGAGAAGATCGGCTTGACCACATGGGCGGCGCGGAACTGGTCGGCCACGCGCCCGAAGGCCTGGGCCACGGACGGATCGGGCTGGCCGTTCTCGACCAGGGCGGGGGCCACGTCGTCGGCGAAGAAGGCGGGTAGCAGGTTCGGGTGACCCTCAAACATCTCCCACAGGACGGGCAACAGACCCTTGTTCGACACGACGGCCTTCCACGCGGGCTCAAGGAACATGCAGCCCGACCCCGCGATATGGCGGGCATAGTCGTCGGCCAGAAGGTCCTCCCACGGATACAGCTTGAACAGCGTGCCGATCACCCGATCCTCGGCGTCCAGGAACTGGCCCTTCTTGCTGACGGCCAGCTTGTCCAGGTCGGTGTAATGCGCACCCATCCCGGCCTCGCGCGCGGCCCAGGCCATCGATTCGACCGTGGCGTAATCCTCGGCGTTGTTCGCGACGGCGGTGAAGTGGATGTCGGTGTTCGGCGCGAACAGCTCGCGGAACCGCTCGACCAGCGCCTCGTGGATGCCGTTGAACTGGTCGGCCCCCGTGGGCAGGTGTCCCGCCGCCAACTGATCCTCCAGCCACTGCCACTGGAATGCCGCCGATTCATACAGCGAGGTCGGCGTGTCGGCGTTGTATTCCAGCAGCTTGGCCGGACCGGTGCCGTCATAGACCAGATCCATCCGCCCATAAATCGCGGGCTCGGACCGCGCCCAGCTGTCGGCGATCAGCGCGTGATGCGCCTGCGGGATGCCCAGACGCGTCATCAGCGCGGGGTCGGCCACGATGCGGTCGACCGCCTGACGCACCATCGCGTGCAGTTCGGTCGCGGGGCCTTCCAGGTCGTCTTCGATCTGGGCCAGCGTGAACTGATAGGCGGTGGTTTCGTCCCAATAGGGCTCGCCATGCATATGGGCGAAGGTGAAGCCGACATCGGCGGCCTTGGCGGCCAGGTCGGGGCGTTCGGGAAGGGTGATCTTGCGCATGCCCAAGATGTAGTCGCTGCGCGCCGCGAGGACCAGTGCCCCGGATGTCGCGCGCGGGTGAAATCCCCGGCATCCGCCATGGCGATCGCCGCGGGCGGCCGGTGGTCTGCAGATCGGAGGATACAGTGGTGAGCCCAACAGGATTCGAACCTGTGACCCACTGATTAAAAGTCAGTTGCTCTACCAACTGAGCTATGGGCCCATCACGAGGCGGTTCCTAGGGGGGGTGGCCGGTGGCGTCAAGCAGAAAAATCAACCCATCTGGCGGAATCCGTCCGTGCGGCCTATATCGCGGCCATGACGCATTCTCATTCGACCGGGCTGCCCTTCCTCAAGATGCACGGGCTGGGCAACGACTTTGTGGTACTGGATCTGCGCGGCGGGTTGGCCCGGCCGGACGCGGGCCTTGTCGCGCGCATCGCGGACCGCCATCGTGGCGTGGGCTTCGACCAGCTGGCCGGGGTCGAGGATTGCGACGATGCGGATGCGCGGCTGGTGTTCTGGAACGCGGACGGGTCGCTGTCGTCCGCCTGCGGCAATGCGACGCGCTGCATCGCGCGCTGGCTGATGGATCAGACCGGGGCGGCGTCGCTGCGCCTGCGAACCGATCACGGCATCCTGCTGGCCGAGGATGCGGGCGGGGGGCTGACGCGGGTGAACATGGGGCCGCCGGTTCTGGACTGGCGCGCGATCCCCTTGGCGCGGGACGCGGATATCGACCACCTGCCGATCGCGGGTGATCCGGTGGCGACCGGCATGGGCAATCCGCATGTGACCTTCTTCGTCGAGGACGCCGACGCGGTCGATCTGGGCCGTTTCGGCCCTGACCATGAGCATCACCCGCTTTATCCCGAACGCACCAATGTGGAGGTCGTGCAGGTCCTGTCGCGCGACGCGATCCGGCTGCGCATCTGGGAACGCGGGACGGGGCCGACGCTGGCCTCGGGCTCGTGCTCCTGCGCGGCGGTTGTGGCGGCGGCGCGGCGCGGGCTGACCGAGCGGCGCGTGAGGGTGCATGTGCCCGGCGGGCAGCTTTTGATCGACTGGCGCGAGGACGGCGTCTGGATGGAGGGGCCGACCGCCATCGTCTTCGAGGGGCGCCTGACGCCTGCGTGGCTGGCATGAGCGCGCCCGTCTTCTCGACCCTGGGCTGCCGCCTGAACGCCTATGAGACCGAGGCCATGCGCGAGATGGCCGAGGCCGCGGGCCTGTCGGGCGCGGTCGTCGTCAACACCTGCGCCGTGACCGCCGAGGCCGTCCGCAAGGCCCGCCAGGAGATCCGCCGCCTGTCACGCGAGAATCCTGGCGTGCCGGTCATCGTCACCGGCTGCGCCGCCCAGACCGAGCCCGAGACCTTTGCCGCCATGCCAGAGGTCACCAAGGTCATCGGCAACCATGAGAAGATGCAGCCCGCCACCTGGGCCAGCCTTCGCGCCCCCGACCTGATCGGCGAGACCGAGAAGGTGGTCGTGGACGACATCATGTCGGTGCGGGAAACCGCGGGCCACCTGATCGACGGGTTCGGGCGGCACCGGGTCTATGTGCAGGTCCAGAACGGCTGCGATCACCGCTGCACCTTCTGCATCATCCCCTATGGCCGCGGCAATTCGCGGTCGGTGCCAGCAGGTGTGGTGGTCGAGCAGATCAAGCGTCTGGTCGGGCGCGGCTTCAACGAGGTCGTGCTGACCGGGGTGGACCTGACCAGTTGGGGCGCGGACCTGCCGGGCACACCGCGGCTTGGCGATCTGGTCATGCGCATCCTGCGGCTGGTGCCGGACCTGCCGCGCCTGCGGATCAGCTCAATCGATTCGATCGAGGCGGACGAGAACCTGATGCTGGCCATCGCGACCGAACCGCGCCTGATGCCGCATCTGCACCTGTCGCTGCAGGCCGGCGACGACATGATCCTGAAGCGGATGAAGCGCCGCCACCTGCGCGACGATGCCATCGCCTTCTGCGAGGAGGCGCGGCGGCTGCGTCCCGACATGGTCTTCGGCGCCGACATCATCGCCGGCTTTCCGACCGAGACCGAGGCGATGTTCGACAATTCGCTGAAGCTCGTTCAGGATTGCGGTCTGACCTTCCTGCATGTCTTCCCCTATTCGGCGCGCAAGGGCACGCCCGCGGCGCGCATGCCCGCCGTGCCCGGTCCCGCGATCCGGGACCGGGCCGCGCGGCTGCGCGCGGCGGGCGATGCGGCATTGCTCACGCATCTGGAGGCGCAGGTCGGGGTTGCGCACCGGGTGCTGACCGAGGGGCCGCGCCTTGGCCGGACCGAACAGTTCACCGAGGTTGCCTTTGACAGCGACCAGCCCGAAGGGGCGCTGATGACCCTGGCCGTCGCGGGGCATGACGGGCAACGACTGACGGTCTGACGGGCGGTGCATGGGGGCGCTGCCCCCGCCCTGCGGGCTCCCCCGGGGTATTTTCGCAACGGAGAAATGGCGGGTTGCCGGGATGCGCGGGGGCTTCTAGCCTACCCCTTCGGAGGAGATGAATGACCGTGATCCTGTATTCCCATGACAGCGCCCGCCGCCACGTGACGCCCGATGGCCACCCCGAGCAGGTGGCCCGACATGATGCCGTGATGGCCGCGCTGGAGGGGCTGGCGCTGGACCGGCGCGAGGCGCCCGTGGCGGAGGATGCCGAGGTACTGCGCTGTCATCCCGTCCGCTATCTGCAGGGCCTGCGCGATGCCATGCCGCAGGCGGGGACCCGCCAGATCGACGCGGACACGCATCTGTCGCCCGGCAGCCTGGAGCCCGCGCTGCGTGCCGTGGGCGGGGCCTGTGCGGCGGTGGACGCTGTTCTTGCCGGAGAGGCGCGGCGGGCCTTCGTCGCCCTGCGCCCGCCGGGGCACCATGCCGAGGCCGAGGTCTCGATGGGGTTCTGCCTGTTCGGCACGGTGGCGATCGCGGCGAAACGCGCGCTGGATCATCACGGGCTGGAGCGGGTGGCGGTCCTGGATTTCGACGTGCATCACGGCAACGGCACGCAGGCCCTGCTGTGGGACGAGGCGCGGGTGCTGTTCGTCAGCAGCCAGCAGTTTCCCCTGTGGCCGGGCACCGGGGCCGCGTCCGAGCGAGGCGCGCAAGGGCAGGTGGTGAACCTGCCGCTGCCGCCCGGATCGGACGGGGCGCTTGCTTTGTCGGAATGGCAGGGCGCGCTGGACCGGATGCGGGAGTTTTCGCCGCAGCTGGTGCTGATTTCCGCCGGCTTTGATGCGCATCGCGACGATCCGCTGGCGCAGCTGGAATGGGACGACGACGACTATGCCGCCCTGACACGCGCGATCCTGGACGCGGCGGGCAAGGCCCCGGTGGTATCCTGCCTGGAAGGTGGTTATGACCTTCGGGCCTTGGGTCGCAGCGTGCGGGCCCATGTCGATGTGCTGATGGAGGCCGACTGATGAGCGATATCACCACCCTCTCGTTCGAGGAGGCCATGCGCGAGCTGGAGGCCACGGTCGGCAAGCTGGAGACCGGAGAGGCGACGCTGGAGGAATCGATCGCGCTGTACGAACGCGGCGCCGCCCTGCGCGCACATTGCGAGGCCCGCCTGCGCGAGGCCGAGGAGCGGGTCGAGAAGATCACCCTGGCCGCCAACGGCCAGCCTGCCGGTACCACCCCGGTCGAGGGCCTGTGATGCAGGACCGCCTTGCGCGTGTCCGCACCGAGGTTCAGGCCGAGCTGGATCGCGCCATCACGGTGCTGCCGCCCGGCGATCTGCGCGATGCGATGGCCTATGCGGTCAACGGCGGCAAGCGGCTGCGCGCCTTTCTGGTGATGGAATCGGCACGCCTGCACGGGGTGTCCGACGATGCCGCCCTGCCGGTCGCGGCGGCGGTCGAGGCGCTGCACGCCTATAGCCTGGTCCATGACGACCTGCCGGCGATGGACGACGACGACCTGCGGCGCGGTCAGCCGACCGTCCATGTCAAATGGACCGATGCGACCGCGATTCTGGCGGGCGACGCGCTGCAGACGCTGGCGTTTCAGCTGTTGACCGATCCGCGCATCGGCGCGCCCGAAGCGCAGGTGCGGCTGGTGTCCGCGCTGGCTCAGGCATCGGGGGCGGCGGGCATGGTCTGGGGGCAGGCGTTGGACATCGCCGCCGAAACCGCGGGCACGCCGCTGGACCTGGACGCGATCACCGAATTGCAGGGTGGCAAGACCGGCGCGCTGATCCGCTTTGCCGCGACCGCAGGGCCGCTGATCGCGGGCGACGATCCCGCGGCGCTGGACCGCTATGCGATGGCCCTGGGCCTGGCCTTCCAGATCGCCGACGACATCCTGGACGTGACCGGCGATGAGGCCGTGACCGGCAAGCGCGTCGGCAAGGATGCCGGGGCCGGCAAGGCGACCTTCGTGTCGCTGCTGGGCCTGGACGGCGCACAGGCCGAGGCGCGGCGTCGTGTCGCCATGGGAACCGATGCGCTGTCGCACTATGGTGATGCCGCCGGGAACTTGCACGATCTCGCGCGTTTCGTTATCGAGCGCGACACTTGAACGCCCGCCCCGGAGGAGGGCCAGCCATGACCGATCGACCCAAGACGCCGATTCTGGACCGCGTTAGCCTGCCGTCGGATCTGAAGACCCTGACCGACGCGCAACTGCGCCAGCTTGCCGACGAGCTGCGGGCCGAGACCATCAGCGCCGTCAGTGTGACCGGCGGCCATCTGGGCGCGGGCCTGGGCGTGGTCGAGCTGACCGTGGCCCTGCACGCGGTCTTCGACACGCCGCGCGACAAGCTGATCTGGGACGTGGGGCACCAGTGCTATCCGCACAAGATCCTGACCGGGCGGCGCGATCGCATCCGCACGCTGCGCATGGGCGGGGGCCTTGCGGGGTTCACAAAGCGGGCGGAAAGCCCTTATGACCCGTTCGGGGCGGGGCATTCGTCGACCTCGATCAGCGCGGCCCTGGGTTTCGCGATGGCGCGGGAACTGGGCGGCGACCCGGGCGATGCGATTGCGGTCATCGGCGACGGCGCCATGAGCGCGGGCATGGCCTATGAGGCGCTGAACAATGCGGGCCATGAGGGCAAGCGCCTGTTCGTGGTCCTGAACGACAACGAGATGTCCATTGCGCCCCCGGTCGGCGCCATGTCCTCCTATCTGACGCGCCTTTATGCAGGCGGGCCGTTCCAGGAGCTGAAGGCGGTGGCCAAGGGCGCCGTCGGCATGCTGCCGGACGCCCTGCAGGAGGGCGCGCGCCGCGCCAAGGAGATGCTGAAGGGCATGGCCGTGGGCGGCACCCTGTTCGAGGAGCTGGGCTTTTCCTATATCGGGCCGGTCGACGGTCACGACATGGAACAGCTGCTGCCCCTGCTGCGCACCGTGCGGGCGCGGGCGGACGGCCCGGTCCTGATCCACGTCGTGACCAAGAAGGGCAAGGGTTACGCCCCGGCCGAGGCGGCCGCGGACAAGGGCCATGCCACTGCCAAGTTCGACGTGATCACCGGCGTGCAGGCCAAGGCGAAATCGAATGCACCCAGCTATACCGCCGTCTTCGCGCAGGCGCTGATCGATCACGCGGGCCGCGACGATCGCATCCTGGGGGTGACCGCCGCGATGCCGGACGGGACCGGCCTCAAGCAGTTCGCGCAGCGCTTTCCGCGCCGCTGCTTTGACGTGGGCATCGCCGAACAGCATGCCGTGACCTTTGCCGCCGGTCTGGCCGCGGGGGGCATGAAGCCTTTCGTCGCGATCTATTCGACCTTCCTGCAGCGCGGCTATGACCAGATCGTGCATGACGTCGCGGTCCAGAACCTGCCCGTCCGGTTCGCCGTCGACCGTGCCGGGCTGGTGGGCCAGGACGGTCCGACCCATTCCGGTGCCTATGACACCGCCTTCCTGGCCAATCTGCCCGGATTCGTCGTGATGGCTGCCGCGGACGAGGCCGAACTGGTCCACATGGTCGCCACGGCCGCCGCGCATGACAGCGGCCCGATCGCCTTCCGTTTTCCGCGCGGAGAGGGCACCGGGGTCGAGATGCCCGAGCGCGGGCAGGTCCTGCCCATCGGCAAGGGCCGCATGGTCGCGGAGGGGAAGGGCGTCGCCATCCTGTCCTTCGGCACGCGCCTGTCCGAGGTGATGACCGCGCGCGAGGCGCTGATGGCGCGGGGCATCACGCCCACGGTCGCCGACGCGCGCTTTGCCAAGCCGCTGGATCGTGACCTGATCCTGGCACTGGCCCGCGACCACGAGGCGCTGATCACCATCGAGGAGGGCGCCGTGGGCGGTTTCGGCAGCCATGTCGCCCATCTGCTGGCCGAGGAGGGCGCCTTCGACAAGGGGCTGCGCTTCCGGTCGATGGTCCTGCCGGATGCGTTCGTCGACCACGACGCGCCGCGGGCGATGTATGACAGCAGCTGCCTGAACGCCCAGCATATCGAGGACAAGGTTCTCTCCGTGATGGGCGTCCAGTCGCTGGCGGCGCGGCGCACCGACCGCGCCTGATTGGTGTCGGCTGATCCCCTGAGGGGGGGTCAGCCGGGCGCATAGCTGCGCACCAGCGCGCCCGCGATCATTCCCCATCCGTCCACGACCACGAAGAACGCCAGCTTGAAGGGCAGCGACACCACCACCGGGGGCAGCATCATCATGCCCATCGACATCAGCACGGCCGCCACGACCAAATCGATGATCAGGAAGGGCAGGGCGATCAGGAACCCGATCTCGAACGCGCGCTGGATCTCGGACAGCATGAAGGACGGGATCAGCACCGACAGGCGGTCTGCGGGGCCGGTGCCGGGCGCGATCTCGGCCAGGTTGGCCAAGGTGTCGGGGTCGGTGCGGGCCGCCATGAACCCCTCGAACGGCACGATGCCGCGCTGGAAGGCCTCGGCGATGCCGATCTGACCCTGTTGCAGGGGCAGCCCCGCGACGGTCCAGGCCTCGCGCAGGACCGGGTCCATGATGAACCAGGTCAGAAAGATCGCCAAGCTGACGATCAGCATGTTCGGCGGCGATTGCTGCAGGCCGATCGACTGGCGCAAAATCGACAGGACCGTCACGATGAACGGGAACGCGGTCACCATGATCGCGATGCCCGGTGCCAGCGACAGCGCCGTCAGCACCACGACCAGCATCACCGCATTGTCGCCCAGCCCGGCGCCCAGGGCGCCGCCCAGGTCCTGCGCCCACAGGGGCGAGGGCAGCAGGGCCGCGACCGCGACAAGGGCCGCGGCGCGGATCACGCCGCCCCCGTCGCGCCCAGGACGCGCACGCACAGCCGGTCTTCGGTCGATCCGTCGCCGGTCAGCTCGCCCCGCGCGATGACCTTGTCACCCACGCAGATCTCGACCCCGTCCTCGATCGCCTGGTCCAGGACCAGGATGTCGTCGGCGCGCAGCGAGGACAGCTGCGAGACGGTCTGGCGCGTGCGGCCAAGGCGGATGGTCACCTCGACCTGGATGGTGTCGGTGTCGATCAGATGCTTCAGTGCGTCCATGTGCTGTCCTCCTGGGTGATTTCCGCGATCAGGGCGCGGATGTCGCCCGCGATGCTGTCGGGGGTAAAGTCGATGTGGCCGCCCTGCAGCGACACGGTGATCAGGTCCTGCGGGACCGGGGCGATCTCGATGCCCTCAAGGCCGGCCTGGGCCAGGCAGCGGCGGACCATGTCGGCCAGCCGGTCGCTGCAGGCGATGCGCAGGCCCACGGGGGTCGCGCGCTGCGCCAGATGGGTCAGCTCTGCCTGCAGGGCCTCCTCCAGCCGGCGCGACGACAGGGGCGGGGCCATCAGGTCCAGGACCTGATGCAGGATCGGCGCCAGCGCATCGACCGCCTCCTGGCGCATCTGGCGGCGGCGGGTCTCGTCCGCGGCCAGACCGGCGGCGACCTGTTCCAGGCTGGCGCTCAGGGCGCGCAGCTGGTCGTCCTGGGCCTGCGCGCTGGCCTGCGCCACGCCGTCGGCAAAGGCCTGGTCCAGGTCGGCCTGCGTGTAGGTCACCTCGACACGCGCCGCGACCGCGTTCGAGAGGGACTCAAGCTTGAAGAGGGCCAGGCTCAATTCACCTTCTCCTTGTTGTCGATCCATCCCGACAGGATCTTGACGCTCTCGTCATGGCGGTCCTTCMTCATCGCCTTCAGGCGGGCGACCGGATCGGCAGGGGGCAGGGCCAGCTGGTCCAGCCCGGGAAACTCGATCGGCACGATCCGCGGGTTGTCCGGAGAGGGCTCGTCGTCGATCATGCCCGTCAGCCCGCCCATCATCGGGGGCATCGGCGGCAGGCTGCTGTCCAGCATCGGCGCAGGGGCGGGCGCGCGATTGCGCATCATCGGGCGCAGGACCATCACGATCACGGCCAGCGCAAAGACGCCGATCAGCGCAATGCGCGCCAGATCGTTCAGCGCCAGCCGATCAAGGAAGCCCGGCGTGGCCAGGGTGCCATTCTCGCCCAGCGTGGCGAAGGGCAGCGACTTCACGGTGATCTGGTCGCCGCGCGCCTCGTCATAGCCCACGGCAGAGGCGACCAGCTCGCGCAGCGTCTGCAGCTCGGCCTCGGACCGGGGGGTCAGGGTGGTCTCTCCATCGGCGCCAGCCTGCGGGACGCCGTTCACCAGGACGGCGACGGTCAGGCGGCGGGTCGATCCGGGCTGGCGCTGAACCTCGCGCGTGGTGCGGCTGACCTCGAAATTGGACTGGGTACGGTTCTCGGCGCGGCTGCTCTGGCTGGTGTCGCCCGGCTGTTCCGTGGCGTCGGGCAGGTTCGAGGCCGCAGTGACTGCGCCCTTTCCGGTCGAGTTGCTCTCGTCCGTCGTCTCCTCGGTCACGGTCGAGATCAGGGCGCGGGCCTCGGGGTCATAACGCTGTTCGGTCAGCAGTTCGGTTTCGGTCAGCAGGTCCAGGTTCAGTTCGACGATGGCGTTTCCGATACCAACATGCGGCTCAAGGATGCGTTCGACGTTGCGCTTCATCTCGGCCGCGCGGTCGGCTCCTGTCTGGTCCTCGGTCGCGGCGATGATCCCGCGCTGCGAATCGATGACGGTGACGCGGTCGGGCTGCATGCCCGGCACGCCCGACGACACCAGGTATTTCAACGCCGCGGCCTGTTCGCGCGTGATCGTGCCCCCATTGGTGGTCAGGGTGACCGAGGCGCTGCCGTTCTGGTCGCGGCGGTATCCGCGTCCGGTCTCGATCGCCAGGTGGACGCGGGCGGTCTGGACGTTGGGCAGGGCCAGGATGGTGCGCGCCAGCTCTCCCTCCTTCGCGCGCCAATAGGCGGCGTCGAACATCTGCGACGTGGTGCCAAAGCCCGACATGCCGTCCAGCAGCTCGTAGCCGGTGCTGCCGGCGGCAGGCAGGCCTTCGGCGGCCAGATCCATGCGCAGGCGGTCGCGCTGATCGGCGGCGACATAGATCGAGTCGCCCCGCACCTCGTAGGGAACGCCGGCGCGTTCGATGCCGGCGATGACCTCGCCGGCCTGGGCGCTGTCCAGCCCGCCATAGATCAGGGCCATGCTGGGGCGGCTGGCCATCCAGCCGAACCCCGCGATCACCAGGAACGTCCCCAGAAAGGCCGCCCCCAGGATCATCCGCTGTCGAGAGCTTCGCTCGTTCCAGTAGTCCTGCAGTTTTTGCAAAACCGTTCCTTTCGAATCATCGCGTCATGGTCGTCTGACCCTGAAATGACATGGGCCACGTTAAGAATTGGTTAGTCGCAACCTGATATTTCGGTCTGGTCAGGACGGAGAATCACGATGACCGACATTGTTGCGGCGGCACCCGAAAAGCCGCGCGGAAAGAAGGGGTTGCTGATCCCGCTGGTGGCGACGCTGGTCTTGGGCGGGGCGGGATTCGCATCCAGCTATCTGGGTTTCTGGTCGCCCTCCGGCATGCTGTCGGGCCCCGAGGAGCCGGTCCAGTCGACCGAGCACATGAGCGTCGAGTTCATCGACATCCCCACCATCGAGATCGTCATCCCGGGCGGCCGCGCCCACAGCCTGGTCCTGTCCGCGACGATCGAGACCGACACCACCCACAAGGCCGAGGTGACCCACCTGATGCCGCGCGTGTCGGACGCGTTCACGACCTTCCTCTCGGGCGTCGATCCGGCGGCCTATGACAAGCGCGGCGTCCTCGAGGTGATCCGCGCCGAACTGGTCACCCGCACCCGCTTCGTCCTGGGCGAGGAGCCGGTCAAGGACCTTCTGATCACGGAGTTTCGATTCAAATGACCCTGGAACAACTGATGCAGATCCTGCTGCTGGCGGCCTGTCTGGGGCTTGGCGTCTTCTGCGCCACCCTGGCGCGGCGGCTGCGGCGGATGAACAATCTGGAAAGTGGTCTGGGGGGCGCGATCGCCGTCATGGCCGCCGAGGTCGACCGCCTGGAACGCGCCATCCGGTCGGCCCGCGACGAGGCCACCGCCGCCAGCGAGCGCCTGGCCGAGGAGATCGAGACCGCACGCCGCGAACGCGCCATCTGGGATCTGCGGCAGCGCATCGGGGCCGCCGCCTCCGAGGCGCCGCAGCCGATGCCTTCGGGTCGCCGCCTGCGCAAGCGCGAGGTGTCCCATGGCTAGGCATCTGCTGCCCGCGCTGACATTGCTGTTCGCCCTGCCGGCCGGCGCGATGATCTGGCAGGGCCAGGACCTGTCGCGGGTGTTTGCCGCCGTGGCCGCGCCCACCGACCTGCTGGACGGCTGCGGCGATGTCCCCGAGGCCGTGGCCCTGGCCGAGGAGCTGCGCGACCGTGCGCTGCGCATCGAGCGTTACATGGAATCCATCGACGCACGGAAGGCCGAGCTGGCGCAGGCGGAAAGCACGCTGCGCGAACGGCTGGCCGAGCTGCGCGCCCAAAAGGGCAGCATCACGGCCCGCCAGGACGGTGCGACCCAGGCCGTGCGCACCGACATCGACCGGCTGATCGCGCTTTATGACCAGATGAAGCCCGCCGAGGCCGCCGCCATCCTGACCAACCTGCCCGCCGATTTCGCGGCCGAGATCCTGATGCGCGTCCAGCCCGAGGCCGGCGCCCGCATCATCGCCGCGGTCGAGCCGCGCCAGGCCGCCCTGCTGACCGCCCAGATGGGCGCGCGCAGCGTCCGCAACCCATAAGGAACCCCGCAATGTTCGGTTTCGTCGGAATATTCCTTACGATCGCCATGGTGTTCGGCGGCTACCTGCTGGCCGGCGGCAAGATGGGCGTGATCCTGCATTCGCTGCCCTTCGAGATGATGATGATTATGGGCGCCGCCGTCGGCGCCTATCTGCTGGGCAACGACAGCCATACGTTGAAGGCCACCCTGGGCGGGCTGATCCGCGCCTTCAAGGGCCCGAAATGGAACGCCCAGGATCATCAGGACGTGCTGTGCCTGATGTTCCAGCTGCTCAAGATTGCCAAGGAGAACCCCGTCGCGCTGGAACAGCACATTGAGAATCCGGGCGAATCACCGATCTTCACCGCCTATCCCAAGCTGGCGGCGGATCATCATGTCGTCTCGCTGATTGCCGATACGCTGCGTTCGGCCAGCCTGAACTATGACGATCCCTACCAGGTCGAGGACATGCTGTCCCGCCGCATCGCCGTCCTCAAGGAGGAGGAGATGCACGTCCCCCACGCCCTGCAGAACATGGCCGACGCGCTGCCCGCCCTGGGGATCGTCGCGGCGGTTCTGGGCGTGATCAAGACCATGTCCTCGATCGATCAGCCGCCTTCGGTTCTGGGCAAGATGATCGGCGGGGCGCTGGTCGGTACTTTCCTGGGGGTGTTCCTGTCCTATGGCTTCGTGGCGCCGCTGGCCAACCGGCTTGGCGCGGTCGTCAAGCAGGACCTGGGCTTTTACGAGGTCGTCAAGTCGGTCCTGGTCGCGGGCCTGCACCAGCACGCCACCACCCTGTGCGTCGAGGTCGGCCGCCAGACCGTGCCCGAACATGTGCGACCCAGCTTTGACACGCTGGAAGGCGCCCTGAGAGAGCTGAAGAAGGCGGCGTGATGACCCGGATCGGCCTGCCGCTTCTGATCGCCTGTCTGGCCGCTGGTCCGGTCGCCGCCGCCAGGCTGGACGGCTTTCGCCGCACCGCCGACGAATGGCTGCTGACCGGACAGGGGCTGCCGCGCGATTATCGCGTGACGCTGCTGCAGATGGACAGTGCCGACCGGCTGCAGGCGATCGCCTATCTGCGCCGCATCGGATTGTTAACGGAACGTCCCTGGTCGCTTGACGACCTCCTGCGCCCCGCGGCCACCAGAACGGAGCCCCGCGAATGACCCCCATTGCCGCCCTCTCGGGCAAGTCCACCAAGATCCTGGACGCGCCCCTGCTTGTCACGGGCGGCCTTGTGCTGGTCGTCATCTCGATGGTGATCCCGCTGCCGGCCGGCGTGCTGGATTTCGGCATCGCCATCTCTATCGCCACCGCCGTGATGGTGCTGGTCATGGCCTCGCTGGTCGAGAAGCCCACCGACTTTCAGGCGTTCCCGGTCCTGCTGCTGGTCAGCCTGGTGATCCGGCTGTCGCTGAACGTATCGTCGACCCGGCTGATCCTGACCGAAGGGCAGAACGGCAAGGAGGCGGCGGGTTCGGTCATCAACGGCTTTGCCGAATTCGTGGCAGGGGGGTCGATCCTGGTCGGGATCACGATCTTTGCGGTGATCTCTGTGGTGAACTTCATGGTCATCACCAAGGGCTCGGGCCGCATGGCCGAGGTCGCCGCCCGCTTTGCGCTGGATTCGCTGCCCGGCAAGCAGCTGGCCATCGACGGCGATCTGAACGCCGGTGCCATCGACCACCAAGAGGCCAAGCGCCGCCGCATCCAGGAACAGCGCGAGATCAGCTTTTTCGGCTCGCTGGACGGCGCGTCGAAGTTCGTCAAGGGCGACGCGGTGGCGGGGATCGTCATCACGCTGATCAACCTGTGCATCGGTCTGGTCGTGGGCATCACGATCCACGGAATGCCCCTGGGAGAGGCGGCGGCGACCTATTCCCACCTGACGGTCGGGGACGGGCTGGTCAGCCAGATCCCGGCGCTGATCACCTCGATGGCGGCGGCGCTGCTGCTGTCGCGGGGCGGGGCCACGGAAACCACCGCGGGCCTGATGTCGACCGAGTTCGTGCGCAGCTGGCAGCCGGCGGCGATGGTCGCGGCGGCGATGGTGGTGATCTCCCTCGTGCCGGGCATGCCGAAGCCGCTGTTTCTGGGGATCGCCGCGGGGATGGGCTTCATGGCCTGGCGCATCGCGCAGAAACGCCGCATCGCGGACGAGGCGCTGCCCGACCTGCCCCTTGGCGACGGCGCGATTAAGCCTGCCGCCCGCATCGGGGACGTCCTGGACACCGACGACATCAGCGTCGAGATCGGGTCGGACCTGATCGTGACCGCGCTGGACCAGGCGCGGGGCCTGGGCAGCCGCATCAGCAACCTGCGCATCCACATCGCCCGCAGCTTCGGCCTGATCCTGCCGGATGTGCGCATCACCGACACCGACGATCTGCCGCCCGGCGATTATCAGATCCGCATCCACGGCGTCATCCGCGGCCGCGGCACCCTGCGCCCGGCCGAGATCTTGGCGCTTGGCCCGGATGCCGTGCTGGCCGATCTGCGCGGCGTGGCCGTCCGCGAGCCGGTCTATTCCAGCCCGGCCCGCTGGATCCATCCGACGGACCAGGAGGACGCGGCGACCATGGGCGCCACCGTCGTGACCCCGATGGAAGTGCTGTCCACGCATCTGATGGAGGTGGTCAAGGCCAACCTGCCCGCACTGCTGACCCTTGGCGCGATGCAGCGCCAGATCGAGGAACTGAAGA
Organism: Paracoccus sp. 08; assembly: GCF_024105395.1. NCBI lineage: Bacteria > Pseudomonadati > Pseudomonadota > Alphaproteobacteria > Rhodobacterales > Paracoccaceae > Paracoccus > Paracoccus sp. 08. The sequence goes on from NZ_WEKR01000015.1 coordinate 35,627, forward strand.
CCCTGTCCGACACGGGCCGCGCCGAACGCTATCGCAAGTATTTCGACGCGATGATGCCGGACAAGGTGACGCCCGAGACGCTGCTGGCGATCCTGCGCGCCCTGCTGGAGGAGCGGATCTCGATCCGCAACCTGCCGCTGATCGTGGATGCCATCTGCGAGTTCCGCAACGTAGAATCGGCCGAGACGATCTATGAGCTGGTGCGCAAGCGCCTGCGCGGCCAGATCACCCAGCAATATTCGGACGAGGCCGGTCGCGTCGCAGCCCTGCAGCTGCATCCCGCCTGGGAGGCGGAGTTCGTGCGCGCCGATGCCGAAACCGGACGTGCGGGGGGCGGGGCGATGACCCCCGCCATGTCCAAGAAGCTGGTCGAGGCCACCCGCCGCGCGCTGTCCCTTGCTGAACCCGTCGCCCGCACTGTGCTGGTCGCGCCCGACCACCGGCGCCGCATGGTCCGCGCGGTGCTGGGGGCCAACGGCATGGCGGTCCCGGTCCTGGGTCTGGAGGAGATCGATCCCGCCGCCGAACTGCGCCTGCTGGGCACCGTCGAGGCCGCATGATGTGGGACCAGCTGCAGGCCATCGTTCCGGGGTTGGACTGGGCGCTGGTGCTGGTCTATGTCCGCGTGCAGGCCTGCGTGGTGGCCCTGCCGGGCTTGGGCGAACGCGTGATCTCGGCCCGGGTCAAGGTGGCCATCGCACTGCCGCTGGCGCCGCTGCTGTCGGGCATCGCGCCCGGCCCGCAGATGCCCGCGCAGCCCTTGGGCATGATCGCGCAGGTCGGGGTCGAGATGGTGCTGGGCTTTGCCACGGGCATCATGCTGCGGCTGCTGACCATCGCCATAGACATTGCCACCACGGCCATCGCCGCGACCGCCTCGCTGTCCCAGATCATGGGCATCCAGAACGAGATGTCGCCCCATCCGATCGGCAACATGCTGCACCTGGCCGGCATGGCGGTGCTGATGGCCATGGGCCTGCCGGTCATGATCGTCGAGCTGATCGCCGACAGCCTGCGTCTCTGGCCGCCCGCGGACCTGCCCCAGGTCGAGGGGCTGGTGATGGCCGTCGTCCGCATGGTCACCGACAGCTTCTGGCTGGCGATGATGCTGGCCGCGCCCTTCACCTTGGGCGGGTTCCTGTACCAAGCGCTGTCGGGGGTCATCAACCGGGTGATGCCCGCCCTGCCGGTCGTGTTCATCGGCGCGCCCGCCTCCATCCTGCTGGCGCTGATGGGGTTGGTGATCCTGGCGCCGCTGCTGGTCGGCATCTGGGCCAACGCGGTCATGGGCTTCATGCTGCCGGCACTGCCATGAGGGACCGCGGATGAGTGAGGATACCGACGACAAGCAGTTCGAGGCCACCGACCAGAAGCTGCAGCGTGCACGCGAAAAGGGCGACATTCCGCGATCGACGGAATTGAACGTCACGATGATGTATCTGGGGGCATTCCTGGCCTTTTCGGTCATGGCCGGCTTTGCGGTGCGCCAATGGATGGCCATGGCCACGCGGGCGCTTGGTGCCGAGGGCTGGTCGGACAGCGGGCCGGCACCGATCGCGCGCGGCCTGGCCGCCTATGCCGCGACCGCCACGATCGGCTTGGCCGCGCTGGTGATGGGGGCGATCCTTCTGGGCCTGATCGCCACGCGGGCGCTGATCTTTTCGCCCCAGAAGCTGGCCTTCGACATCAAGCGCATCAACCCGGTCAAGAACGCCGCGCAGAAGTTCGGCAAGGACGGCCTGGTGACCTTCGCCTTTTCATTGGGCAAGGCTGGACTGGTCTGTGCGGGGGGGTGGTTCCTGTTCGCATCGCTGCTGGACCGGATCGCCGCCGCGGCGATGGCGGACGGGCAATGGGTTGCGGCACTGGGCTCGATCCTGGGGCAGGTGCTGATGCTGGGGCTGGTCGTCTCGATCGTCTTCACCGTGCCGGACATGCTGTGGAAGTGGTTCGACCACCGCCGCAAGAACCGCATGAGCCGCCAGGAAATGCAGGACGAGTTCAAGGATTCCGAAGGCGACCCGCACATGAAGGGCGCCCGCCGCCAGCGCGCGGTCGACATCGCGATGAAGCAGATGCTGGCCGACGTGCCCACCGCCGACGTTATCATCGTCAACCCGACCCATTATGCCGTCGCCCTGAAATGGTCGCGGGGGTCCGGCCGTGCCCCGGTCTGCGTGGCCAAGGGCACGGACGAAGTCGCCGCCCGCATTCGCGCCAAGGCGACCGAGGCCGGCGTGCCCATCTGGTCCGACCCGCCCTGCGCCCGCGCCATCCACGCCCAGGTCAAGGTGGGCGAGGAGATCGACCGCGCCCATTTCGCCGCCGTTGCCGCCGCGATCCGCTTTGCCGAAAAGATGCGACAGAAGGCCCGTTCCGGATGGTAGACAAGATCAAGCAGCTGCAGCAGCTGGAACGCATCGCGCGGCTGAAGGCCGAGCGTCAGCTCAAGACCTTTGCGGCGTTCAATGCGCACATGACCGTCGCACGCCAGCGCATCGATTCGCTGCAGGCCACGCTGGCGCAAAGCTATGACAGCACCGCCCCCCTGAGCCTGCCCGAGGCGCGCATCGCCAACGCCCAGGCCGGGCGTGCCGCACGAGAGCTGCGCCATGCCGACCAGGAGCTGCAGCGGATGCTGCCCCGGTTCCAGATCGCCCGCCAGCAGGCGGCGCGCGAATTCGGCCGGGCCGAGGCGCTGCTGGGCTTGGGACAGGACGAGGCGGAACGCCGCCGCAAGGAGAAATACTGAGCCGTCGGCGGCATTGGACAGGCTGCGACCGGAATGCTAGGCACGGTGCCAAGCCACGGGGAAGAGCCATGCTGCACAGCGATCCGAACACCGACAGCCACCGCAAGATCTGGACCGCCGAGGGCGCGCGCGCCGTCTTTGACCTGCCGCTGATGGATCTGCTGTTTCAGGCGCAGACCGTGCACCGTCAGCATTTCGACCCGAACCGCGTGCAGCTGAGCCGCCTTCTGTCGATCAAGACCGGCGGCTGCCCCGAGGATTGCAGCTATTGCAGCCAGTCGGCCCGCCATGCGTCGGGCCTGTCGGCATCCAAGCTGATGGAGGTCGAGCGCGTGCTGGCCGAGGCGCGCCGTGCCCGCGACGCCGGTGCCACGCGCTATTGCATGGGCGCCGCCTGGCGCAGCCCCAAGGCACGCGACATGCCGCAGATCATCGCCATGGTCGAGGGCGTCAAGGCCCTGGGAATGGAGACCTGCATGACCTTGGGCATGCTGGATGCGGACCAGTCGCGCCAGTTGGCCGATGCCGGGCTGGACTACTACAACCACAACATCGACACGTCCGAGGCGCATTACGGCAACGTCATCACCACCCGCAGCTTTGCCGACCGGCTGGATACGCTGGACACCGTCCGGCAGGCCGGGATCAAGGTCTGCTCGGGCGGCATCCTGGGGCTGGGCGAGGGGCCGCAGGACCGCGTCGACATGCTGGTGACGCTGGCCAACCTGCCGGTCGCGCCGGAAAGCGTGCCGATCAACATGCTGATCCCGGTCGAGGGCACCCCGCTGGCCGACGCCGCCCCGGTGGACCCCATCGATTTCGTGCGCATGATCGCCACCGCGCGCATCATGATGCCGCGCAGCCATGTACGCCTGTCCGCCGGCCGCACCGCCATGTCGGACGAGATGCAGGCGATGTGCTTCTTTGCCGGGGCCAATTCGATCTTCGTGGGCGACACGCTGCTGACCAAGGACAACCCCGAGGAGGAAAGCGACATGCGCCTGTTCGCCAAGCTGGGCCTTCAGCCCATGCAGGCGCACGAACATCATCCCGACGCGGCGCGTCGGGCCGAATTGCTGGCCGCCGACCCCGCCATTCCGATCCTGCGCTAGGGCCGGGGCCGCGGCTTGGACCGGCTGGCGACCTATCGACGCGACCTGCAGGGTCTGGCGGGCGATGCGCGGCTGCGCAGCTTGGCTGAGCGCCGGGGGATCGACTTTTCGTCGAACGACTATCTGGGCCTTGCGCAAAGCGACCGGATGCGTGCCGCGGTCGTGCGGGCGCTGGATGCGGGCGTTCCGGTGGGCGCGGCGGGGTCGCGCCTGCTGCGGGGCAACACCGACCGGCAGGCCGGGTTCGAGGATGCCGCCGCACGGTTCTTCGGCGCCGAGGCGGCCTTGGGCTTTGGTGGGGGTTACGTCGCGAACTTTGCGGTCATCACCACCCTGCCGCAGCGGGGCGACCTGCTGCTGATGGATGCGCTGGCCCATGCCAGCACGCATGAGGGGGCGCGGGCCGGGCGCGCCGAGGTCGCCAGCTTTCGCCACGGCGATGTCGGCCACGCCGAGGATGTGATCACCGCATGGCGCCGCGCGGGCAACACGGGGGCGGTCTGGATCGCGGTCGAGAGCCTTTACAGCATGGACGGGGACCGGGCGCCGCTGGACGACCTGATGCGGCTGGCGGACGCGCACGGCTTTCTGCTGATCGACGAGGCGCATGCGACGGGTGTCTTCGGTCCCCGGGGGCGGGGACTGGCCCACCACCTGGAAGGGCGCGACAACGTCGTGACGCTGCATACGCTTGGCAAGGCCCTGGGCGGGTCCGGTGCGTTGATCTGCGGGGCGCGGGTGCTGATCGATTTCCTGGTGAACCGCTGCCGGCCCTTCATCTTTGCCACCGCGCCGTCGCCGCTGATGGCGGCCGCGGGGCTGGAGGCGCTGGCGATGCTGCAGGACGAACCGTGGCGCCAGGCGACCTTGGCGGGCCATGTCGTGGCGTTCCACGACCAGATGGCGCGCCGCCTGCCGAAGGTTCCGCTGAGCGGCAGCCAGATCGTGCCGCTGATCGTCGGACCCAATGCCGAAACCATGGCGCTGGCCGCACAGGTCCGGGCGCGCGGGTTCGACGTGCGCGGCATCCGCCCTCCGACGGTGCCCGAGGGCACGTCGCGGCTGCGGGTGTCGCTGACGCTGAACGCCACGCGCGCGGATGTGCTGCGGCTGGCCGAGACGCTGGAGGATCTGTGGCCCGATTTGTGATCACAAGCACCGGCACCGATGTCGGCAAGACGGTCTTCGCGGCCGGGCTGTGCGGGCTGATCGGGGCAGAGTACTGGAAGCCGGTGCAGTCGGGGCTGGCCGGGAACGTCGAAAACGACGCTATTTCCGCTGCCCGTGGGGATTCCGCCCAACCCGGCACCGACCGCGCCGAGGTCGAGCGGCTGTCCGGCGCCCGCACCCACCCCGAGGCCGTGCTGCTGCCCCAGCCCCTGTCGCCGCACCGGGCGGCGGAACTGGCGGGCGTCACGCTGGACCCGGCGGCCTGGATCCCGCCCGATGCCGCGCGGCTGGTGATCGAGGGGGCGGGCGGCGCGCTGGTGCCCGTCACGCGGCAGGTGCTGTTCGCGGACCTGTTCGCGCGCTGGCAGGTGCCGGTGATCGTCGTCTGTGCCACGGGGCTGGGCACGATCAGCCACAGCCTGACCGCGCTGGAGAGCCTGCGCGCGCGGGGCGTGCCGGTGCATGGCGTGGCCTTCGTCGGGCCTGCGAATGACGACAACATGGCGACCATCGGCGATCTGGGACGGGTCAGGGTGCTGGGACGCCTGCCTTTGCTGGACCGGCTGGACAGGGACAGCCTGACCGCCGCGATGCGGGCCGCGTTTAGCGCAGGGGATTTCGCATGAGCGCCGTCTGGCATCCGTTCTTCCAGCATGGCACCGAACCGGCCCCGCCCCGGGCGGTCGGCACCCAGGGCGCGCATATCCTGACCGATCGCGGCCCGCTGCTGGACGGGATCAGCAGTTGGTGGGTGGTCACGCATGGCCACAATCAGCCCCAGATCGTGGAGGCCATCCGCGAGACCGCCGGGCGGCTGGACCAAGTGATCTTTGCCGGGCTGACCCATGACCCGGCGGAGGAGCTGGCCGAGGCGCTGGTGACAATGACGCCCGCGGGGCTGGACCACGTGTTCTACAGCGACAGCGGATCGACCGCGGTCGAGGTCGCGTTGAAGATGGCCCTGGGCTATTGGCGCCACGAGGGCGACGGCCGCCACCGCATCGCGGTGATCGAGGACAGCTATCACGGCGACACCATCGGCACGATGAGCGTCGGAGAGCGGGGGGTCTTCAACGCCGCCTATGACCCGCTGATGTTCGGGGTGGACCGGTTGCCCTTTCCCGAGGGCGACAGTGCCGCGACGCTGGCGGCGTTCGAGGCGCTGGCGGCCAGCGGGCGGATGGCGGCGATCATTCTGGAGCCGCTGGTGCTGGGCGCGGGGGGGATGCGGATGTACGACCCCGCGGTTCTGGCCGGGCTGCGGGCGATCTGCGACCGCCACGACGTGCTGATGATCGCCGACGAGGTGATGACCGGATGGGGCCGCACCGGGCGGTTGTGGGCGTGCGATCATGCGGGCATTGCGCCCGATATCCTGTGCACGTCCAAGGGGTTGACCGGGGGCGTGGTGCCGCTGGCGGCGACGCTGGCCAGCGGGCGGATCTTCGACGCGCATCGCTCGACCGACCGGCGGCGGACCTTCTATCACTCCAGCAGCTATACCGCGAACCCGATCGCCTGCGCGGCGGCGCTGGCGCAGGTGCGGCTGTGGCAGGCCAGCCCGATGCAGGCGCGGCTGGACGCGCTGTCCGCCATGCAGGCCGAACGGCTGGCGCGGCTGGACGGGCGGTTCACCAACATCCGCCAATGCGGCACCATCGCCGCCGCCGACCTGGTCGTGCCACAGGGCGGCTATCTGTCCGAGGTCGGGCCGCGGATGCGGGCGCATTGCATGGATCGCGGCGTGCTGCTGCGTCCCTTGGGGAACACGGTCTATGTGCTGCCGCCCTATTGCGTGACGGGGGGCGACCTGGATGCGGCATGGGAGGCCGTCACCTCATTCCAGGTCTAGGTCGACCCAGACCAGCCTGCGATGCGAGGCCAGCGCCACGGCCTCTGCCAGCGGATCGTCGGGCGCGGGCCAGACGACACCCGACGCCAGCACCGACAGCCCCTGCGCTGGCAGGACGTAGTCCAGTCGCAGGTTGCCCGGCGCGCGGTCGTATTCCGCCGTATCCAGCGCCGGGTCGCCCCGCTGGCCGGCATTCGGGCCGGTCTGGGGAGGTTGCCATGCGCCGCGGGGCCGGGGGTCCTGGGTAACGGAAGCCAGCGCCGCCAGCGTGGCCGGATCGCCGTCGCCGTCCTGCGGATCGACGTTCAGGTTGCCCAGGATCGCAAAGGGCGCATCGGGAAGGTGGGTCAGCCAGAAGGTGACCTCGTCATGGTTGCGGGCGGGATTGCGATCCTCGAAGGCGGGGGGCGTTGCGGCCAGTGCCAGCAGGTGCAGCGGCCCCGCAGGCGTGTCCAGCGCCACGTCCCAGTGCGCCGTGCTGGACAGGCGCTGGATGTCGGCATGGGGGCTTTCGGGCATCCGGTTGCCCGGCAGGTCGCGCCACAGCGTCGCGCTGTGATCGGCGACGCCCGCGATGGGCAGGCGCGACAGCACCGCCAGCCCCGCCTGTCCAGTGAAGGCGCCATAGCCCTGCGCATCGCGGGGCTGGCCCGCGCGCCCGTCGCCGTCCAAGTCCACGCCCGTGGCCATGCCGCGGTTGGATTGCGTCGCATGATGATGCGGCATCGCATGACCCTGTTCGGCCAGCAGGCCCGCGAAAGCGGTCAGTGCGCGGTTGTCGAGGTCCCAGTCCAGCCCGGTCAGCAGGATCGCATCGGGCGCGGCATGGGCGATCACCTGTGCCGCGGCCACAACCTGCGGATCGCGGGCCATGATGTCGCGCAACAAAAGACCCGGCCCGTCGCGCGACAGGCCGGGGTCCCAGGTGGCGATGCGCAGCGGATCGGCCGCCGCCGGGCCCGCCAGCAGTATGGCCAGGGCAAGGGCCCTTAGACCCAAGGCCGGGCCTGGGCCATCTGCGTCTCGAACGTGTCGATGGCGGGGGCCTTTTCCATCGTCAGGCCGATGTCGTCCAGGCCGTTCATCAGGCAATGCTTGCGGAACGGGTCGATGTCGAAGCTGTATTCGGTGCCGTCCGCGCCGGTCACGGTCTGCGCGTCCAGATCGACGGTGATGCGGGCATTCGCGCCCTTTTCGGCATCGCGCATCAGCGCGTCGACCGCATCCTGGGGCAGGACCACCGGCAGGATGCCGTTCTTGAAGCAGTTGTTGAAGAAGATGTCGGCAAAGCTGGTCGAGACGACGCAGCGGATGCCGAAATCCAGCAGCGCCCAGGGGGCATGTTCGCGCGAGGAGCCGCAGCCGAAATTGTCGCCCGCGATCAGGATCTGGGCGTCGCGATAGGCGGGCCGGTTCAGGACGAAATCTGGGATCTCGTTCCCGTCGCGGTCATAGCGCATCTCGTCGAACAGGTTCACGCCCAGGCCGGACCGCTTGATGGTCTTCAGGAACTGCTTGGGAATGATCATGTCGGTGTCGATGTTGACCAGCGGCATGGGGGCCGCGATGCCGGTCAGGGTGGTGAACTTGTCCATGATGTCCTCAGGCCGGTTCGTGCGCGAATTCGCGGATGTCGGTCAGGCGTCCGGTGACGCCGGCGGCGGCCGCCATCGCGGGGCTCATCAGGTGGGTGCGGCCCTTGTACCCCTGGCGCCCCTCGAAGTTGCGGTTGCTGGTCGCGGCGCAGCGTTCGCCGGGCTTCAGCTGGTCGGGGTTCATGCCCAGGCACATCGAGCAGCCGGCCAGCCGCCATTCAAAGCCCGCGTCGATGAAGATGCGGTCCAGCCCTTCCTCTTCGGCCATGGCGCGGACCAGGCCCGATCCCGGCACGACCATGCCGCGCACGCCCGGCGCCAGCTTGCGCCCGCGCAGCACGTCGGCGGCCGCGCGCAGGTCCTCGATCCGGCCGTTGGTGCAGGATCCGATGAAGACCGCGTCGATGGCGATGTCGGTCAGCGGCGTGCCTGCGGTCAGGCCCATGTAGTCCAGCGACCGGCGCGCGGCATCGACCTTGCCGCCCGCAAAGCTTTCCGGGTCGGGCACGGATGCCGTGATCGGCAGCGCGTCTTCGGGGCTGGTGCCCCAGGTGACGGTCGGCGCGATGTCCTCGGCGCGGATGGTCAGGACCTTGTCGAAATGCGCGCCGTCGTCCGAGAACAGCGTCTTCCACCAGGCGACGGCGGCCTCCCACTGGGCGCCCTTTGGCGCATGGGGGCGGCCCTTGACGTAATTGAACGTGACCTCGTCCGGGGCGATCAGGCCGGCGCGGGCGCCGCCCTCGATCGCCATGTTGCAGATGGTCATGCGGCCTTCCATCGACAGATTGCGGATCGCCTCGCCGCAATATTCGATGACATGGCCGGTGCCGCCCGCGGTGCCGGTCTCGGCGATGATGCGCAGGACGATGTCCTTGGCGGTCACGCCGGGCGCCAGGCGGCCGGTGATCTCGACCTTCATGTTCTTGGACTTGCCCTGGATCAGGGTCTGGGTGGCCAGCACATGCTCGACCTCGGACGTGCCGATGCCGTGGGCCAGCGCGCCGAAGGCACCGTGGGTCGCGGTATGGCTGTCGCCGCAGACGACGGTCATGCCGGGCAGGGTCCAGCCCTGTTCGGGGCCGACGATGTGCACGATGCCCTGGCGGATGTCGTTCACCGGGTAATAGACCACCCCGAATTCGCGGGCGTTGCGGTCCAGCGCATCCACCTGGATGCGGCTTTCCTCGTTGTCGATGCCGGTCTGACGGTCCAGCGTGGTGGGCACGTTGTGGTCGGGCACGGCGATGGTGCGTTCGGGCGCGCGGACCGGGCGGCCGGTCATGCGCAGCCCTTCGAAGGCCTGCGGGCTGGTCACCTCGTGGACCAGGTGGCGGTCGATATACAGAAGGCAGGTGCCGTCTTCCTGGCGGTCCACCACATGGGCGTCCCAGATCTTGTCGTAAAGCGTGCGTGCAGGGGTCATGGCTGAGGTCTTTCGGCTGTGATGCGGGAAGGGTGACAGGCGGGCAGCCGTCAGCCCTGCGCGGTCACGCCCAGCATCTCGCCGTAGAAGCGGCCCGGCAGGCGCGCGCGGTCATGAATGTCGAAATAACGCATCATCGGGCCAGATTAGGCCAGCATCCGCCTGCTGGCAAGCGCGCGCATGTCAAGGAAAATGCCGCGAGAGATTGAGACGGGCCGAAAAGATGCTATGTTGGGTGAACCCCTGCGCCGGGGGCTATCGGCGCGCGGACCGGAGGACTACACCCTGTCACAAGACGCCCCGTCGGCCGGTCGGCCGACCTCGACCCAGCAGACCAGCCAGCATACCAGTGACGACATGCTGGCCCTGGTGCTGAATTCCCTTGATGACGACAAGGCCGAGGAGGTCGTCAGCATCGACCTGCGCGGTCGCACGGCCATTGCCGACCACATGGTCATCGCCTCGGGACGCAGCTCGCGTCAGGTGGGCGCCATCGCGGAGAAGCTGGCCGAGCGCGTGAAGCAGGTCACCGGCCGCAGCCCGCGGATCGAGGGCAAGGATGCCGGCGACTGGGTGCTGATCGACACGGACGACGTGATCGTCCACGTGTTCCGCCCCGAGGTCCGCGACTTCTATCAGCTGGAAAAGATGTGGCTGCCCGCCGATGCGCTGGCCCGCGTGCGCGAACCCGCCCAACCGTCCAGCTATCAGCCGCAGGACTGATCCGCCGCGATGCGGATCGACATCGCCGCCGTGGGGCGGCTGAAGACCGGCCCCGAGGCGGCGCTGGTCGCCGATTACCTGCAGCGATTTGCCAAGACCGGCCGCAGCCTGGGGCTGCCGGCCGTGTCCGTCGTCGAGGTCGAGGATCGCCGCGCCGGCACCATGGCCGCCGAGGCGGAGCTGCTGTCCCGGGCCATCCCGCCAGGCGCGGCGGTGGTGATGATGGACGAACGCGGCGATCAGCCGACCTCTCCCGAATTCGCCGCGCGGCTGGCGGACTGGCGCGACCAGGCGCGCGACGTGTGCTTCGTGATCGGCGGCGCGGACGGGCTGGACCCGTCGTTGCGGGCACGGGCAGACTGGCAGATCAGCCTGGGCCGGATGGTCTGGCCGCATCTGCTGGTCCGCGTGATGCTGGCCGAACAGCTGTACCGCGCCGCCACGATCCTGGCCGGGTCGCCCTATCACCGGGCATAGGGGGCACCGGGCATAGGGGGGCACCGGGCATAGGCGGGCTTGGTTGCCGCCGCCGCCCGCGAGGCGTAAGTAAGGGCAAAACCGCGAGGCTCCGATGACCAAACCCGTGATCCTGTGCATTCTGGACGGCTGGGGCCAGTCCACCCGACCCGAACAAAGCGCCCCGGACCGGGCGGCGACCCCGAATTTCGACCGTCTGATGCGCGACTGTCCCCATGCGACGCTGGTGACGCACGGTCCCGACGTGGGCCTGCCGCGCGGCCAGATGGGCAATTCCGAGGTGGGTCACACGAATATCGGCGCCGGACGCGTGGTCGCGATGGATCTGGGCGCGATCGATCTGGCGATCGAGGATGGCAGCTTTGGCCGCAACGCGCCGCTGCTGGCGTTCATCGACCGGCTGAAGGCCACCGGCGGGACCGCGCATCTGCTGGGCGTCGTCTCGGATGGCGGTGTTCACGGTCATATCGTCCATGTGCTGGCCGCGGCCCGCGCGGTGGCGCAGGCAGGCGTGCCGGTGGTGATCCACGCGATCACCGACGGTCGCGACGTGGCCCCCGATTCGGCACCGGGCTTCCTGGCCACGCTGCAGGACGGGCTGCCCGCAGGGGCGCGGATCGGCACGGTGATCGGTCGCTATTACGCACTGGATCGCGACAGCCGCTGGGACCGAGTGCAGCGCGCGTTCGACGCCGTCGTTGCCGGACAGGGAGAGGCCGCGCCGGACGCCGCGTCCGCCATCGCCACGGCCCATGCGCGCGGCGAGATGGACGAGTTCGTGCCGCCCTTCGTCATCGGTGGCTATGCGGGCGCGCGGGATGGGGACGGGGTCTTCTGCCTGAACTTCCGCGCCGACCGCGCGCGTGAAATCCTGTCTGCCCTGGGCGATCCCGTCTTCGACGGCTTTGACGCCGCCACACGCCCGGCCTGGGCCGCGATGCTGGGCATGGTCGATTATTCGACCCGCCACGACAGCTTCATGCATGCGGCCTTTCCCAAGCGGCAGGTGCAGAACACCCTTGGGGCCTGGGTCGCGGCCAAGGGCCTGCGCCAGTTCCGCCTGGCCGAGACCGAGAAATACCCCCACGTGACCTTCTTCCTGAACGGCGGCAAGGAAACGCCCGAACCGGGCGAGGATCGCCACATGCCGCAAAGCCCCAAGGTCGCGACCTATGACCTGGCGCCCGAGATGGCGTCCGTCGAGGTCACCGACAGGCTGGTCCAGGTCATCGGTCAGGGCTACGATCTGATCGTGGTGAACTATGCCAACCCCGATATGGTCGGCCATACCGGCGATCTGGACGCGGCCGCCCGCGCCTGCGAGGCGGTGGATCGCGGCCTGGGCCGGATGCTGGCCGCGCTGGACGCGGTCGGGGGGGCGGCGGTGATCTGCGCCGATCACGGCAATTGCGAACAGATGATCGACCCGGTGACGGGCGGGCCGCATACCGCGCACACGCTGAACCCGGTCCCGGTCATCGTCTATGGCGCGCCGGGCGTCACGGGTCTGCGCGACGGGCGCCTGGCCGATCTGGCGCCGACGGTCCTGGCGCTGATGGGGCTGGATCAGCCCTCCGACATGACCGGGGAAAGCCTGATCGTCCCATGAGAACCCGCCTTGCTCTGGCGCTCTGCGCCGCCCTTGCCGGTCCGGCCCTTGCGCAGACCACCCCCGCCAACCAGGCGGTCGCGGATGCCGAGGCCGCCGCGGCCCTGCTGCGCGCGGCCATCGGCCAGCTGGCCGAGGCGGTCAGCGCCGACGACCAGGTGGTGGCCCTGACCGAGGTCATTCGCGGATACGAACTGGGCCTGGCCGCCCTGCGTGGCGGCCTGCGCCAGGCCAGCGGCCGCGAGGCCGAGCTGCGCGATCGGTTCGAGGCGCAGCGCGACCAGCTGGCGCGCGTCCTGGGCGCGATGACCGCGCTGCAGCAAAGCCCCGAATCGACGATGCTGCTGCATCCGGCGGGGGCGCTGGCCAATGCGCGGTCGGGGATGATCCTGTCGGGCGTCACCCCCGGCCTGCGGGCCGAGGCCGAGGCCCTGCAGGCCGATCTGGACGAGATCGCCACCGTTCGCCAGCTGCAGTCGAACGCCGCCGGCATGCTGGGCAGCGGCCTGGACAGCGTCCAGGAGGCCCGCCGCCTGCTGGCCAGCGCCGTGACCGACCGCAGCTCGATGCCCGCGCGATATGCCGAGGACCCCGAGGAGTTGCAGGCCCTGCGCGCCGCCGCGCAGAGCCTGGACGATTTCGCGACCGGCATCGCGCGGATGGAAAAGGACGTGGGCGCGCCCATGGACGATTTCGAGGGCGCGCGCGGCAGCCTTGCCCTGCCGGTGGTGGGGACCGTGCTGCGCCCCTATCGGGAGCCGGACGCGGCGGGGGTCAGCCGACCGGGCTGGGTGATCGCCACCGCCCCCGCGGCGCTGGTGCAGACGCCCTGGCCTGCGACGATCCGCTATCGCGGGCCGTTCCTGGATTACGGCAATGTGATGATCGTCGAGCCCGCGCGCGGCTATCTAATGATCTTCGCAGGCCTGTCCCAGGTCTTCGGAGAAGTGGGCGACGTCTTGAAGGCGGGCGATCCGGTGGGCTTGATGGGGGGCGCGGAAGCCCCCGCCCAGGAGTTCGGATCGCAATTCGTCGCCGATGCCGCCCAGGGCGCCGAGGCCGGACGCAGCGAGACGCTGTATCTGGAACTGCGCCAGGGCAATGAAACGCTGGACCCCGCCGACTGGTTCGTGCTGAATCCCGTCGTCGACCCGCAACAGGACTGAGGCAGGAAAGACCGCCATGAGACATTATCTGATCGCAGGCCTGGGGGGCGTTCTGGCCGGAGCCCTGGCCACCACCCAGATCGCCGGTCCGCTGCTGGCGCAGGAGACGGCCGAGGGGAATGCCTCGGTCTATCAGCAGCTGGAGCTGTTCGGGAACATCTTCGAGCGCATCCGCACCGACTATGTCGAGGCACCCGAGGACAAGGAGCTGATCGAGGCGGCCATCAACGGCATGCTGACCTCGCTTGACCCGCATTCCAGCTTCCTGTCGGCCGACGATTATTCCGACATGCAGACCCAGACCCGCGGCAGCTTCGGCGGCCTAGGGATCGAGGTCAGCCAAGAGGAGGGCCTGGTCAAGGTCGTGGCCCCCATCGACGACACGCCCGCCGCGAATGCGGGCATCCAGCCGGGCGACTTCATCACCCATGTGAACGGCGAATCGCTGCTGGGCCTGCCTTTGGACGACGCGGTCGAGATGATGCGCGGCCCGATCGGGTCCGAGATCACCATCACCGTCCTGCGAGAGGGCGAGAGCGAGCCGTTCGACCTGACCATGTCGCGCGACACGATCAAGCTGACCGTGGTGCGCAGCCGCGTGGAGGGCCATGCGGTCGTGCTGCGGGTGTCCACCTTCAACGACGAGACCTATGACACGCTGCAGGCGGAATTGAAGAAGGCCGTCGAGGAAGCCGGCGGCATCGACCGGGTCACCGGTTTCGTGCTGGACCTGCGCAACAACCCCGGCGGCCTGCTGAACCAGGCGATCAGCGTCAGCGACGCCTTTCTGGATGCCGGAGAGATTGTCAGCACCCGCGGCCGCAACCCGGACGAGAGCGAACGCTGGAACGCCGAGGCGGGCGATCTGGCCGAGGGCAAGCCGATGGTCGTGCTGATCAACGGCGGTTCGGCCAGCGCGTCGGAAATCGTCGCGGGCGCCTTGCAGGACCACCGCCGTGCCATCGTCGTGGGCGAGAAGTCCTTTGGCAAGGGTTCGGTCCAGACGGTCATGCCGGTGACCGCTGACAGCGCCATCCGCCTGACCACGGCGCGGTACTTCACCCCGTCGGGCCGGTCGATCCAGGCCCTGGGCGTGCAGCCCGACATCCTGGTCGCCCAGCCCGCCCCGGCCCCAGAGGTCGAGGAGGAGGAAGCCCGCAGCAACAGCGACTTCAGCCGGTCCGAGGCCGACCTGCGCGGTGCGCTGGGCAATGATGTCAGCGACGAGATGCGCAAGCAGATGGAGGAGGAGGCCGCCGAGGTCGAGGCCACCGCCGCGCTGCGCGAGGAGGACTATCAGCTGGCCTATGCGGTCGACGTGCTGAAGGGTCTGGCCGCGGTGAACTTCCGCGCCGACCAGGTGCCTGCCGCGGAGACGCCCGCGGTGACCGGCGAAGGTGCGGGCGAGGGGGCCGAGGCCGCCCCGGACCAGGGCTGATCCGATGGACGGACGCATGGGGCCGGGCGGCCTGCCGTACCGGCCCTGCGCCGGCGTGGTGCTGATCGACGACCGGGGCCTGGTCTTTGCCGGGCGCCGGATCGATCGCAGCCCCGACCAGCCGCCTGCGTGGCAGATGCCCCAGGGCGGCATCGACGAGGGTGAGACCCCGCGCGAGGCCGCGCTGCGCGAACTGACCGAGGAGACGGGCATCGACCCGTCGCTGGTCGAGGTGCTGGACGAGACGCCCGACTGGGTCTTCTACGACCTGCCGCCCGAGATGGTCGGCCGGATCTGGAAGGGCCGTTATGGCGGGCAGTGCCAGAAATGGCTGGCGCTGCGGTTCCTGGGCCAGGACACCGACATCCGCATCGATACCGCTCATCCCGAGTTCGACCAATGGCAGTGGATGCGGGCCGAGGACGTGCTGGACAGCATCGTGCCCTTCAAGCGTGCGGTCTATGCCGAGGTGCTGGGCGCGTTCCGCTCTCATCTGGCCTAGGGCGCAGGCCAGCGATCCTCCAGGATCAGGTCGTCCAGCGGCAGGCGCACCGCCCAGCCCCGGCTTTGCAGTTCGGGCTGGCGGTACAGTTCGGTGACATGGCCGATGCACAGATAGGCCACCGGCACGACATGGTCGGGCAGGTGCAGCAGACCGCGAAGGTCGTCAGGCCGGAAGATGCTGACCCAGCCCACCCCGATGCCTTCGGCCCGCGCGGCCAGCCACAGGTTCTGCACCGCGCAGGCGGTGGAGTACAGATCGGTCGCCGGGTCATGGGTGCGGCCCAGCACATGCGCGCCGCCCCGCGTCCGGTCGCAGGTGATGCACAGGTTCACCGGCGCCTGCAGGATCCCTTCCAGCTTCAGCGACGAATAGAGCGCCTTGCGGTCGGGAAAGCGGTCGGCGGCCTCGGCATTGGCCGATGCGAAGGCGTCGTGGATGCGTCCGCGCAGCGCCGCGTCGCGGATCAGGATGAAGTTCCACGGCTGCGACAGCCCGACGGACGGCGCGTCATGCGCCGCCTGCAGCAGGCGGCGCAGCGTGTCGGGATCGACCGGGTCGGGGCGGAACTGGCCCCGCACGTCGCGGCGTTCGCGGATCGCGCGAKAGACCGCCGCGCGCTCCGCGTTCGAAAACGGCCCCGCCGGGGCAAGGCCGCAGGCATCAGTCACCGGCGCAGCTGGTCCAGCAGGATCGAGGTCGGATAGCCGTCCGGCGTCACGCCGATCGAGCGCTGGAAGGCCGAGACCGATTCCATCGTGGCCGAACCGAACAGGCCGTCGATCTCTCCCTGGTAGAAGCCGCGCTGCGCCAAGCGCTGCTGGATCTCCTGGCGTTCGGCGGTGGACAGGGTGCGGTCCTGGCGCGGCCAGGCGCCCTGGATGCCCGGACGGCCCGCGATGCGTTCCGCCAGGTAGGACACGCCCAGGGCGTAGTTGTCCGAGTTGTTGTAGCGCAGGATCGACCGGAAGTTGTCGGTGATGAAGAACGCGGGCCCCCGCGCCCCCGCCGGCATGATGATCGAGCCGTTGCCCGCCGGCAGCCCGCCGCCCGACATGGTGCGCACGCCCTGTGCCGACCAGTCGCCGGCCGACCGCCGGGTGCCCTTGCCGATCAGGCCCATGTTGAAGTTCGCGGGCAGGCGAACCTCGGCGCCCCATGTCGCGCCGCGCTGCCAGCCGCTGCGCGCCAGATAGGCCGCGGTCGAAGCCAGCGAATCGGTCGGGTCCTCGGACCAGATGTCGCGGCGGCCGTCGCCGTTGAAGTCGACTGCGTATTCCAGATAGGAGGTCGGCATGAACTGGGTATGCCCCATCGCGCCCGCCCAGCTGCCCAGCATGTGCTGGGGATCGGTGTCGCCCGCCTGAAGGATCTGCAGGGCGGCGATCAGCTGGTTCTGGAACATCTCTCCGCGGCGGCCGTCATAGGCCAGCGTCGCCAGCGACGGGATGATCTGCATCCGTCCGCGGTTGGCGCCGAAGTTCGATTCCATCCCCCAGACCGCCAGCACGATCTCGCGCGGGACGCCGTACTGCGCCTCGATCCGGGCCAGGACGGGCGACAGCTGCGCCAGCTTCTGGCGGCCGGTGGTGATGCGCACGTCCGACACGGCGCTGTCCAGGTACAGCCAGACGGGACGCGAGAATTCGGCCTGGCGGCGGTCCAGGCGGATCACCTCGGGGTTGTAGCGGGCCAGCGCCATGGCGCGGTCATAGGTCGGGCCCGACACGCCCGACGACAGGGCGCGGGCGCGGAACTGCTGGACGAACCGCTGCAGGCCGGCCTCGTCGCCGGGATTGGCGGGGGGGATCGGGGTCACGGTCACATCGGCGGGCGCGCGGGGGCCGCCTGCGGCGGGCATGCGCGACATCGGCGATGCACAGGCGGCCAGCGCGCCGATCAGGGTGGTGGACAGAAGAATGCGGGAAAAGCTCATTATGGATCGCCTGTTTTGGACTGCCGAGGTTTCTTGGCCCGGATCTTGATGGCCCGGATTTGGTCTTCTGCGTGCAGTCTAGACGAACCACTCCCGCTTGGGTAGGGCGCGGGCGCGCTTAGTGCAGCAGCGATTCCGGGTCCGGCGCGGTCCCGAACCAAGGCGTCATCTGCGCGATGATGACCGAGTTTTCGGCCAGCGCCCGACCCATCAGCGCGCGTTCCGCCTCGTCGATCTCGTGGCCGTCGGCCAGACGCTCGTCCAGCGTGCCGTAGCCGGTGACGTCCAGGGGGGCCATGTCGGCCTGCTTCAGGATCGCCACGGTCTCTCGCACGGCCTCGGGTTCGTCGTTTGCGGGGGCATAGCAGACCAGCCCCGCCCCGGTGGCCCCCTTGGGCAGACCGTCGCCCTTCCGCCTGCCCAGCTCGACGACCAGCGTGAAGACCTTCATGGCTTACTCCATCGGTTTGGCGCCGCCCTGGGCGCTTTCGGCCCCTTCGGGCCATTCGGGGGCCTGCCACATGCGGTTGCCGCATTCGGGGCAGGGCGCACGGGTGGCGATGATCTGCGCGCCCGCGGACGCGCCGCACATGGCACAACATGTCTGCCCGTCCATCGCAAGCGCCTTTGCGGGCGGGGGCGGGCCGTTCACCAGATGTTCGGGCGGCAGCAGCGACAGGCCGGGCTGCACCTGCGACCGGCGAAAGACGGACAGCCCGCCGCCCGCCTCCAGATAGGCGGCGCGCAGCTCTCCAAGGTTGCCGACGCCGGCCAGGCGCAGCATCGCCTTGATCTCGGCAAGGCCCAGGTCGCGCTGCGATGCCGCCTCGGGCAGGATGCGCCCATCCAGGACCAGCGCTACGGGGCGGCCGTCGATGATGCGCTTGGCCCTGTCGAACCGCACGATCAGCCGGTCCAGCACCTTGTTCAGCCCGACGACCACGGTGATGACCGCCATCGCCGCCAGCAGCGGCACGTCGGGATAGAACATCGCGTCGCCCACAGCGGACCCCAGAGCGATGACCAGCAGGAACTCGACCATCGACAGCTGCGCCACGCCGCGCCCGCCGATCCAGCGGATCATCAGCAGCGCATAGACATAGACCAGCACGGTGCGGACCAGGATCTCGGCATAGAACAGGGGTGGATGCTCGCCCAGGAACATCCGGGCAAGATCGAAGGGGATGACCGGTTGGTCCATGAAAGGCCTTTCGCGGCAGGGAATGCTGCACAGCCTATAACCGTGCCCGAACCGAGGGGTTCCGCCGCCCAGTCCCGCCCGCTAGGGTCCGCGCAGCAGCAGGGGGGCATGCCATGAGCGACAGTCTAGGGCGGGTCCGCGCGGCCCTGGACGCGGCCGGCGTCGCGGTCGATATCCGCGAGATGCCGGGCAGCACCCGCACCGCCGCAGAGGCCGCGGACGCGGTCGGCTGCGCGCTGGACCAGATCGCCAAGTCGATCATCTTTCATGGCCAGGACAGCGGAGCGGTGCTGCTGTTCCTGACCGCGGGCGGCAACAGGGTCGATCCCGACAAGGCCGCGACGCTGGCCGGAGAGCCGTTGAGCCGGGCCGATGCGGCGCTGGTGCGGGCGCGCACGGGGTTCGCCATCGGCGGCGTCGCGCCGGTGGGGCATCTGTCGCCGGTCAGGGCCTTCCTGGACCCGCGCCTGGCCGAATTCGCGCAGGTCTGGGCGGCGGCGGGCACGCCGCGCCATGTCTTTGCCATCGCGCCCGACCGGCTGCAGGCCGGACCGCCGCACGGACCGGTGATTTTGTCGCATGAACCCCGCGGCGGGTCCGGGGCGTTGGAACGCGACATCTGAAAGGAAGCCCCGATGACCCAACCCATGATGACCCTGAACGACGGCCGGACCATGCCCCAGCTGGGCACCGGCATCTGGCAGATCGAGGATGCGAAGACCCCCGAGGTCGTGGCCGAGGCGCTGCGCGTCGGATACCGGCTGATCGACGGTGCCGCCGCCTACAAGAACGAGGCCGGGATGGGCCGGGGCATCCGCAACAGCGACGTGGTCCGCGACCAGATCT
This sequence comes from Paracoccus sp. 08, assembly GCF_024105395.1. Lineage (NCBI taxonomy): Bacteria > Pseudomonadati > Pseudomonadota > Alphaproteobacteria > Rhodobacterales > Paracoccaceae > Paracoccus > Paracoccus sp. 08. The sequence continues at coordinate 55,432 of NZ_WEKR01000015.1, forward strand.
TCGTCACGTCCAAGCTGTGGAACGATGCGCAGGGGCATGACGCCGCGCTGCGGGCCTTTGACGCGACGATGGAGCGGTCGGGACTGGATTATCTGGACCTGTACCTGATCCACTGGCCGTTGCCGGCGATGGACGCCTATGTCGACAGCTGGAAGGCGCTGATCCGTCTGCGCGACGAAGGGCGCGTGCGGTCCATCGGCGTCGCGAACTTCCACGAGCCGCATCTGCGTCGCCTGATCGACGAGACGGGCGTCGCGCCCGCGCTGAACCAGATCGAGCTGCACCCGTCGCTGGTGCAGGAGCGCATGCGGGCGGTGAACAAGCAGCTTGGCATCGTCACGCAAAGCTGGACCCCCCTGGGCCGCGGCGACAGCTTCGACGCCCCCGCGATCCGCGACGCGGCGGCGCGCACGGGGCGGACGGTGGCGCAGGTGATCCTGCGCTGGCACATCCAGCATGGGCTGTCGGTCATTCCGAAATCGGAAAAGCCCGAACGGCTGGCCGAGAATTTCGACGTGCTGGACTTTACCCTGACGCCCAAGGAGATGTCGGCCATCGACGCACTGGACCGCGGCCATCGCACCGGGCCGGACCCGGACACGTTCGACTATCGTCAGCCGCTGTAACCCAGCAGGCGACGCATCAGGGGGCTGGCGGGGTCCGCAAGTCCCTCGATCACGTCGAAATGGTGGCGGCCGGGGTCGATGACGCATTCGGTCGCCACGCCCAGCCCCGCCCAGGCATTCGCCAGCAGCCGAGCATGGCGGATGAATTCGGGCCTTTCGGCCCCTCCGACCCATGTCGTGACCGGGATGCCCGTGCAAGGTTCCAGCAGGGCGGGGCTTTCTGATGCGGCTTCGGCCGCGTCCAGACGCAGGGTGTCGTTCATCGCCGTGCGCATCAGCGGGCGCAGGTCGGTCAGCGGAGAGATGGGGACGCAGGCGGTGACCCGCGCGGCAACTGTATCGGACATTACCCCCGGACAGATCATCCGCGCTGCCAGATGCCCGCCCGCCGAATGACCGGTCAGCGCGATGGGCCCTGCGATGCGGCCCGCCGCCTCTGCGATCTGCTCGGCGACGATGCGGGTCATGTCGGCGATGCGCGCGTCCGGCGCCAAGGGATAGCCCGGCATGGCGCAGGCCCAACCCTCCGCCAGCGCACCGCCCGCCAGATGCGACCACAGCGTCGGGTCGAACCGCATCCAGTAGCCGCCATGGATGAACACCATCAGCCCGCGCGGGTCTCCCTCCGGCAGGAACAGATGCCCCCGGCCCAGATCCTGCGGCGGATGGGCGGCGCGGAAGGCCGCCGCCGCCTCGGTCCAGCGGGGGACATAGGCGTCGGCATGCGGGATATGCGCGCCGTTGGCATAGGCGTCGTCCCAGTCGGTGATCTGATAGAGCATGGTTCCCCCTCTTTCGTGCAGCCAATCGCGGCGCTATCGTCGCGTCAAGAGGGAGCCCATGATGACCGATTTCACCAAGACCCGCGCCGCGTTCCACCTGCCGGACGGCATAACCTATCTGGACGGCAATTCCCTGGGGCCGATGCCCCGCGCCGCCGCCGATCGGGTCGCGACCATGATGGCCGACGAATGGTCCCAGATGCTGATCACCGGCTGGAACAAGGCGGGCTGGTATGTCCAGCCGCGCAAGGTCGGCGACCGCATTGCCCGGCTGATCGGCGCGGGGGATGGCCAGGTGGTCATGGGCGATACGCTGTCCATCAAGGTGTTCCAGGCGCTGAGCGCGGCGCTGGCCCTGCGGCCCGACCGCCGGGTGATCCTGTCGGACAGCGGCAACTTTCCGTCGGATCTGTACGTGGCCGAGGGGATCGCCCGCGCCCTGGGCGCGACCCTGCGCGTCGTGGCCCCCGAAGAGGTCGAGGCGGCCATCGGCCCCGACCTGGCCGTGCTGATGCTGACCGAGGTCGATTACCGCACCGGCCGCCGTCACGACATGCCCGCCCTGACTGCCCGCGCGCATGACGCCGGCGCGCTGGCCATCTGGGATCTGGCCCATTCGGCGGGGGCGGTGGACGTGGACCTGCTGGGGTCGGATGCCGATTTCGCGGTGGGCTGCACCTATAAATACTTGAACGGCGGTCCGGGGGCGCCGGCCTTCATCTGGACCCATCCGCGCCACGCCGAACAGGCCGAGCCGATCCTGCAGGGCTGGATGGGCCATGCCGCGCCCTTTGCCTTCGACCAGGAATACCGCCCCGCGCCGGGGATCGAGCGGATGCGCGTGGGCACGCCCCCCGTCATCGCGCTGAGCGCGTTGGAAGCGTCGCTGGACATCTGGGACACGGTCGACATGGCCGCGCTGCGGGCGCGATCGATCGAACTGACCGAGGCGTTCATTGCGGGGGTCGAGGCGCAATGCCCAGACCTGGTCCTGAACAGCCCGCGCGACCCGGCGCGGCGCGGATCGCAGGTCGGGTTCCGCCATCCGCAGGGCTATGCGGTGATGCAGGCGCTGATCGCGGCGGGGGKGGTCGGCGACTTTCGCGCGCCCGACGTGCTGCGCTTTGGGTTCGCGCCGCTTTACAACGATCTGGACGACGTGTCGCAGGCGGTCGCGACCTTGGCGCGAATCCTGCGCGACGGCAGCTGGGACAGTGCGGAATTCCGTCGCAAGGCTGCGGTGACCTAGGGTAAGGGGGCTTTCCAAGGCGGCCAAAACCGTCGACAGATTGAGCCACAGATGTCGTGGATCGGTTCCGATGTTCAAGCTGCTGCCCCTTGCCCTTGCCATGATGATTCCCGCGCTTGCGGCGGCCCAGGCCGCCCCCGACGATATCCGCGTGCGCATCGTGACCGCCCGCACCCAGCCTCTGGACCTGGACATGCAGCTGTCCGGAGAGATCGAGGCCGTCGACACGTTGGAGCTGGGCTTTCGTCAGGGCGGCCGTGTGACCGAGGTGCTGGTGGCCGAGGGCGACCGCGTCGTCGCGGGCCAGCCCCTGGCCCGGCTGAACGCGGTCCAGCAGGATCAGGCGCTGAACGTCGCGCTGGCGGGCCTGGCCGCCGCGCGCGCGGGCAGCGACCAGGCCCGGCAGGCCCGCGACCGCGCCGATGCGCTGCTGGCGCGGGGGGTCGGCACGCGGGCGGCGGCCGATCAGGCCGAACAGGCGCTGTCCCAGACCCAGGGGGCGCTGGAGCGCGCGGAGACCGCGGTCGAACAGGCGCGGCGCGCCGTCGACGATGCGGTTTTGCGGGCGCCCGAGGATGCCGTCGTGACCGACAAGTCGGTGGCCCCCGGCCAGGTGGTCGCCGCCGCGCAGCCGGTGCTGACGCTGGCTGCACTGTCGGGGCTGGAGGCCGTCTTTCACGCGCCCGACGACCCGCTGCTGCACGACATCCTGGGCCGTGACGTGCGGATGGAGACGCTGGACGTCGACCGTCCCGACATGGTCGGCACCGTGACCGAGATCGCGCCCCTGGTCGATCCGCAGACCGGCACGGTGACCGTGCGCGCGCGGCTGCTGACGCCCAATGCCGGGATCGTCCTTCTGGGCGCCTCGGTGCGCGGGCATCTGAGCATGGCGATGGAAAAGGGCGTGGTCGTGCCCTGGACCGCCCTGATGCGGTCGGGCGACGATCCGGCCGTCTGGGTGGTCGACGATGACGGGCGCGTGGCGCTGACCAAGGTGGTCATCAACCATTTTGCGGACAGCACGATCTTCGTGTCCGAGGGCCTGTCCGACGGACAGCGGGTCGTGGGCGACGGGGCGCAGCTGCTGTATCCCGGCCGCCGGGTCCAGCCGGTCGCGGAGGGCGTGCAATGAGGGCGCTGATCCTGGCCGGCGTGCTTGCGCTGGTTTGCGGGCCGGCCGCGGCACTGTCGCTGCCCGACTGGCTGGGCCTTGGCGGTCAGGCCGAGGAGCCCGCGGCCCCGCCGCGCCCGGTGGTCAGCGTGATCGTGGACGATCGCGGCCTGGACGCGCGCTGGATTCCCGGCGTGGTCGAGGCGCGAACCCAGGTCCAGCTGGGCTTTCAGACCCTGGGCCGGATGATCGCGCGGCCCGTCGATCTGGGCGATCGGGTGGCGGCCGGCGATCTGCTGGCGCAGCTGTCCACGGACGATCTGGCTGCGACCACCCGCGCCGCGCGCGCCGCCGTCGATGCCGCGGACGTGCAGGACCGCACCGCGCGCGCGACGCTGGAACGCACGCAGGCGCTGGCGGCGCGCAACGTCGCGTCGAACGCCCAGCTGGAACAGGCCCAGCAGGAGGCCAGCGCCGCCGCCGCCGCGGTCGAGCAGGCCCGCTCGCAGCTCCTGCAGGCCGAGGATGCCGAAGGGTTCGCCAAGATGACCGCGCCTTTCGCCGGTGTGGTCAGCGCCGTCTATGAGGTGCCGGGCGCGGTCGTGGATGCGGGCGCGCCCGTGATCCAGCTGTCGGCCCAGGACACCCCCGAGGTGGTGATCGACCTGCCCGAACAGGCGCTGGTCGGGCTTGCGCCGGGCGCCGATTTTACCGTCTGGCATCGCAGCGACCCCCAAGTCGAGATCGCCGCCACGCTGGACCGGGTCGACCCCATCGCCGACAGCGCCACCCGGACGCGGCGGCTGTACCTGACGCTGCCGCCCGGCGCGCCGTTCCGCCTTGGCGCGCTGGTGCGGGCGCGGTTCGGCACGGTCGACGCGCCGTCTTTGTCGCTGCCGGCCGAGGCGCTGGTCGCGACCGAGGGCATGCCCTTCGTCTGGCGGGTGATCCGCGACGATGCGGGGGCGCGGGTCGAACAGGCCCCCGTGCAGGCGGCGGCCCCCTTTCGCGGGCGCGTCTCCATCACCCACGGCCTTGACGCGGGCGACGAGGTCGTGATCCGCGGCGTGAAATCCCTGGCCCCCGGCCAGCCCGTCGGCCGGAGGCTGGAGCCGTGAGCACCCCCAAGACCCGCTTCAACCTGTCCGACTGGGCACTGAAGCATCGCAGTTTCGTGTGGTTCCTGCTGATCGTGTCGATGATCGCGGGCACCATCAGCTATCTGAACCTGGGCCGCGAGGAGGACCCGGACTTCACGATCAAGACGATGATCATCGGCGCGGCCCTTCCCGGCGCCACCATCGACGAGACGCTGAAGCAGGTCACCACCCGCATCGAGACCAAGCTGGAGGAGCTGGACGAGCTGGACTTTACCCGGTCGGTCACGACGCCCGGCCAGGCGGTCGTATATGTCGAGCTGGACCCCACCATCCGCGGCCCCGCCGTCCCCGAGGTGTGGAAGCGGGTCCGCCAGATGATGGGCGACATCCGCCCCGAATTCCCTCAGGAATTTGCGGGCTTTCAGTTCAACGACAATTTCGGCGACGTGTTTGGCAACATCTATGCCTTCACCGCCGACGGATTCACGCCGCGCGAGCTGCGCGACCGGGTCGAGGCGATCCGTCGTCAGGTCGCAGCCCTGGACGCCGCCGGCAAGACCGAGCTGCTGGGCGTGCAGGACGAACAGGTGTTCCTGGAGTTCTCCGCCGCGCGACTGGCGGCCCTGGGCCTGAACCAGGCGCAGGTGATCCAGACCCTGGCCCAACAGAATGCCATCGCGCCGTCCGGCGTGATCCAGGCCGGGCCCGAACGCATCCTGGTGCGCGTCGGCGGCCAGTTCGACGGGGCGGAATCGATCGAGGCCGTGAACCTGCGCGTCGGAGAGCGGTTCTTCAATCTGGGCGACGTGGCTACCGTCACACGCGGCTATCAGGACCCGCCCACATCGCTGTTCCGCCACAACGGCCAGCCTGCGATCGGGCTGCAGATCGGCATGCGCCAGGGCGGCAACATCCTTGAGTTCGGCGCCGAACTGGAGGCGCTGATGGACCGCATCGCCGCCGACCTGCCCATCGGCATCGAGATGGCGAAATTCGCCGACCAGCCGCATGTGGTCGAAGACGCCGTGGGCCATTTCGTCAAGGCCCTGGCCGAGGCCGTGGCCATCGTCCTGGTCGTCAGCTTCATCAGCCTGGGCCTGCGCGCGGGGCTGGTGGTGACGCTGACCATCCCGCTGTGCCTGGCGATCACCTTCGTGATCCTGGATCTTTACGGCATCACGCTGCAGCGGATCTCTCTGGGCGCGCTGATCATCGCCCTTGGCCTGCTGGTCGACGATGCGATGATCGCCATCGAGACGATGATCTCAAGGCTGGAGATCGGGGAATCGCTGACCGACGCGGCCAGCTATGCCTGGACCTCGATCGCCTTTCCGATGCTGACCGGCACGCTGGTGACGGTTGCGGGCTTCATCCCCATCGGTCTGAACAGCTCTGCCGCGGGAGAGTTCACTTTCTCGCTGTTCGTGGTGATCGCGGTGTCGCTGATCGTGTCCTGGATCGTGGCGGTGCTGTTCGCGCCGCTGCTGGGGGTCACCTTCCTGCGCGCCGACATGGGGCATGGCCACAAGGGGCCGGGCCGGCTGCGGCGCGCCTTCCACGGCCTGTTGCGGGCGGCGATGCGGTTCAAGTGGCTGACCATCGCGGTGACGCTGGCGATCTTTGCGACATCGGTCTGGGGGATGCGGTTCGTGGAACAGCAGTTCTTCCCCACCTCCGACCGGACCGAGGTGCTGGTCGACATCACGGAACGCCAGAACGCCTCGATCGCGCGGACCCGCGCGGACATGGACCGGCTGGAGGCGAGCCTGGCGGATGATGACGACGTGCTGTTCTGGACCTCCTATGTGGGGCAGGGGGCGCCGCGCTTCGTGCTGTCGATGGACGTGCCCACGGCAGGGCCGCATATGGGCCAGATCGTGATCCAGACCCCCGACCTGGCTGCGCGCGACCGCGTCAAGGCGCGGCTGAGCGCGCTGGCGGCCGCCGAATTTCCGGGCGTCGACATCTATGTCAAGAACCTGGAAATCGGCCCGCCCGTGGGCAAGCCTGTCCAGTACCGCGTGACCAGCCCCGACACCGACGCTGCCCGCGACGCTGCCCAGGGCCTTGCCACGCTGATCGCCTCCGAGCCGCGCCTGCGCGACATCGCGCTGGACTGGAACGAGCCCGCGCGCATGGTCCGCCTGGTCGTGGACCAGGACCAGGCCCGCCGGCTCAGCGTGACCAGCCAAGACATCGCCCAGGCCCTGTCGGCCCTGTTCAGCGGCACCAGCGTGACGCAGCTGCGCGACGACATCTTCCTGATCGACGTGGTCGCGCGCGGCGTGGCCGACGATCGCCAGTCGCTGGCCTCGATCCGCAACATGCAGCTGAACCTGGCGGACGGGCGGGTCGTGCCGCTGGCCGCGCTGGTGACGCTGGAATACGGATCCGAACAGCCGCTGATCATGCAGAGAAACGGCCTGCCCACCGTCACGGTCAAGGCCGCCATCGGCACCGCCGACCAGCCCGCGACCCTGGTCACGGCGCTGGCTGCGCAAGTGGCCGAATACCAGGAAACCCTGCCCCCCGATGTCCGCATCGAGGTCGGCGGCAGCGTCGAGACCTCGGCCGACAGCCAGGCGCCGATCGCCGCGGTGGTGCCGGTGATGCTGCTGATCATGGCCGTCCTGGTCATGGCGCAGATGCAAAGCTTTCGGATGTCGCTGGTGGTGATCGCCGCAGCCCCCCTTGGCCTGATCGGCGTGGTGGCGGTACTGGTGCCCTTTGGCGTGCCGATGGGTTTCGTGGCGATCCTGGGGATCCTGGCGCTGATCGGCATCCTGATCCGCAACTCGGTCATCCTGGTCCATGAGATCCAGGAGTTGCTGCACAAGGGCCGCAGCCAGTGGGACGCTGTGTTCGAGGCCTCTGATAGTCGCGCGCGCCCCATTCTGCTGACCGCGGCTGCGGCGTCGCTGGCGCTGATCCCGATCTCGCGGCAGGTGTTCTGGGGGCCGATGGCCTATGCGATGATGGGCGGCATCATCGCCGGCACGCTGGTCACGCTGGTCTTCGTGCCCGCGCTCTACTGCGCGGTGTTCCGGGTCAGGCCGCCCCGCTCCTAAAACGTCCGTCCCCAAGCCGATCAGGGCCTGAACCGTTTGGGC